>NZ_CACSJY010000002.1:0-229028 GCF_902706155.1 Pseudomonas sp. 18058 | reverse complement strand
CTTTTGACCTGGGTTTTTAAGATCAAAAGATCGCAGCGTGCCGCAGCTCCTACAAGTGTTTCAGCCAATCAACGCGAATCATTTTTTTAAAATTTATATTGCGCGCTAAATATTCGTGCGATACATTCACTCGGCACTTACTTAGCGCGCAAACAATTAGCGCAACACACCACACCCTACGAGGCTCTCACCATGCAAACTCTCTACACCGCAATCGCAACCTCCACTGGCGGCCGTGATGGTCGCGCGATCTCCAGCGACAACATCCTCGACGTCAAACTCGCCACCCCGAAAGAACTCGGCGGTGCTGGCGGCGCGGCGACCAACCCTGAGCAACTGTTTGCCGCTGGCTACTCGGCCTGCTTCATCGGCGCACTGAAATTTGTCGCCAGCCAGACCAAACGCAAGATCCCGGATGACGCGTCGATCACCGCCCACGTCGGCATTGGTCAGATCCCCGGCGGTTTTGGTCTGGACATCGATCTGCACATCAGCCTGCCCGGCCTGGAACAAGCCGACGCGCAATCGCTGGTCGACGCCGCGCACCAGGTCTGCCCGTACTCCAACGCCACCCGTGGCAATGTCGACGTCCGCTTGCACGTCACTGTGTAAACAAAGCAAAAGATCGCAGCCTGCGGCAGCTCCTACACCGATCCCTGTAGGAGCTGCCGCAGGCTGCGATCTTTTGATCTTTCTTTCAGACACAAAAAAGCCCGACTCAATGGTCGGGCTTTTTCTTTCCGCAAAAACCGGTGCTTATTTAGCACGGCCTTTGTAGGAACCGCCTTCGCGGGTGTCGATTTCGATCTTGTCACCGATTTCGATGAAGTCAGCAACTTGCAGCTCAGTACCGTTAGCCAGTTTGGCTGGCTTCATGACTTTGCCGGAAGTGTCGCCACGAGCCGAACCTTCGGTGTAGTCAACTACGCGCACGATGGTGGTCGGCAGCTCTACGGAAACCAGACGCTCTTCGAAGAAGATCGCTTCGCAAACATCGGTCATGCCTTCTTCAACGAAAGGCAGAACGGCTTCGATGTCTTCAGCGTTCAGCTCGTACATGGTGTAGTCAGTGGTGTCCATGAACGTGTAGGTGTCGCCGCTGATGAAGGACAGGGTCGCTTCTTTGCGGTCGAGGATTACGTCGTCCAGTTTGTCGTCAGCGCTGTAAACGATCTCGGTCTTGTAACCGGTCAGCAGGTTTTTCAGCTTGGTCTTCATGATCGCGCTGTTACGGCCCGACTTGGTGAATTCAGCTTTCTGAACCAGCCAAGGATCGTTTTCGAGACGGATCACGGTACCGGGTTTCAGTTCTTTACCAGTTTTCATTGCGAATATCCGAATTTGGATGGGATTTACAAAAATCTAGGCCGCGTATCATATCCAATTTAGGTAAAACTGTACCAGCGCTGCGGCAAGATCGGCCTGCAAGCCTTGTTCCAGACACCATTTTTGCGCATTTTCCTGCAGTTCTGGCCAGTGTTTGCGGCTTGCCAGCCAGTGTTCGCCGATCGGCTGACCGGCACTCCACGCCCGCCACAGACCGTTCATCGCCTCAGCAGCGGCCGGCGACAAGCCTTTTGTGTAAAGCGCGAGGAAGGCGTCGAGCTTGTCCAGATGTATATCTTCGTCCTGCTGATAGATGTGCCAGAGCATCGGCCGCCCCGCCCATTGCGCACGCACGAACGAATCTTCGCCACGCACTGCGTTGAAATCGCAGCACCACAGCAGCTGATCGTATTGATCCTGTCGGACGAACGGCAGCACTTGCACGGTCAACGACTGGCGCACATGAATCGCGCCGACACTCAGCGTTTCCACGTCCAGCCACTGGGCGACATCACCCAGCACGCGCCCTTCCGGCACCAACAGATGCGTCGGCAGACTGTCCGCCGCCAACACATCAAGCCAACTGGCCAGCCCTGCGTTCTCGTAGGCAAACAGCGAGATCAGTTGCGCCCCCTCGGCGCGATCAATCCCCAGACCTTGCAGGAATGTTCGCTGCGCCAGGGCGTCCTGCTGAAATTGCCTACGACGTTCCAGCAATCCGCGTTCACGCAGCAAACCGCCTGTCCCTGGTTGGAATCCCGGAAAAAAGAAGAACTTCTGCACGGTTTTGTATTTGACCGACGGCAGCCCGTGGCAACCGATCACCCAGTCTTCAGCGCTCAGATAGTCAAGGTTCATCCACAGCGGCGGCTTCTCGCGCTCGGCCATGGCGTCCATGTAATCACTCGGCAGCTGACAGGCAAACGCAGCGATCACCACATCGGCCGCCTCGGTGTGCAGCCACTCGCTCGGCCAGTGCCGCACCTCAACGCCTTGCTGAAATTGCTGCGCGACGTTGATATCAATCTCGGGACAGATACGCTCAAACGCACGCAGATCATCGACCCACAAGCGCACCGGCAAAGCATGCTCAGCGACCAATTGCCGAGCCAGACGCCAGGTCACGCCGATGTCGCCATAGTTGTCGACCACGGTGCAGAAAATATCCCAGCGGGGTTTCAGTTCCGACATTCAAGACTCCCGTTGGCAAAAGCTGCAATTGTCCGCATAAATCACCTCGCGCAGAAGAGCCGACGGCGATTAATCTTCGTGCGACAATCGCCGCTCGCCCGTCATCATCCGCCAGGAGGCAGCCATGCCCTACCGCCCAAACCCGCGTCGCCCCTTGCCTGTTCAGCTTAGTGCGCTGCGCCTGACCGGCAGCATTGCTTTGGGCATGTGGCTAGGCTTTCTCGCCATCGCGCTGACTTGCTGGGTGCTTTCCCGTTTTCTGTTCGCTGAACAATTGGCGCCGGTCGCTCAAGCCGTTCAGCAAGTCGCCAAACCACCAGCGGCGATTCCGGTTCAGCCGGACATTCCGCCGCAAAGCCAACTGTTCCAGCAGTACGAAGAAAACCTGCGCAAAAATGAACAGCAGGCTCGTCTGGATCAGGCGCGCAACAGCAGCCGCAATCAGTCGAACCCCAACTGCCAGTTCTGGCTGCAGCAAGATCAGACGGCTCCAAGCGAAAAATCCCGCGCCAACGTTTTGCAATTCTGCGATTGACCATGAACAAGCATACCGTCCACCAACTGATTCTCGACAAGCTGCGCATCGACCTCGACATCGCCGAACGTGCGGCGCAAACCGCTTACGAAACCGCGACTCACGAAGAGAACATCGCCGAAAACAAGTACGACACGTTGGGACTGGAAGCGTCGTATCTGGCGGCGGGTCAGGCGAAACGGGTCGAGGAAATTCGCCAGTCACTGGCGCTGTGCCAGAACCTGACGCTGCGTGCCTACGATGAAAATCGCGGCATCGAAGTCGGCGCCCTGCTCGGTCTGGAGGATGAAAAGGGTCGCGAGCAATGGCTGTTTCTGGCGCCGGATGCGGCAGGCCTGAAAGTCGACGTGGTCGGTCAGCCGATTACCGTCATCACCCCGCGCTCGCCGCTGGGCAAAAGTCTGCTGGGCAAGTGCGCAGGTGATGAGGTGGAGATTCTGGTGGCGGGCACCCGGCAACAGTTTGCTGTCACCGAGGTGCTCTGATTCAACGGATCAGTGAACCGGCAGTTCGACGCCGTCGAACAGTTCTTCCAGTTCCTGCTTGTTGTGGCACTGAATGGCTTTGGCCATCACTTCGCGGGTCAGGTGCGGCGCAAACTTCTCGATGAAGTCGCACATGAAACCACGCAGGAAGGTGCCGCGACGGAAACCGATCTTGGTGATGCTCGACTCGAACAGCTCGCTGGCGTCCAGCACTACCAGGTCGTTGTCGAGTTTGGTGTCGACTGCCATTTTCGCGACGATGCCCACGCCCAGACCCAGACGTACGTAAGTTTTGATCACGTCGGCGTCGGCAGCGGTGAACACCACTTTCGGCGTCAGGCCGCGATGGCTGAAGGCTTCGTCGAGTTTCGAACGGCCGGTGAACCCGAACACGTAAGTCACGATCGGGTATTCGGCCAGTGCTTCCAAAGTCAGCTTCGGCAGCTTGGTCAGCGGGTGACCCTGCGGCACGACCACGCAGCGGTTCCAGCGGTAGCACGGCATCATCACCAGATCGCCGAACAGTTCCAGCGCTTCGGTGGCAATCGCGAAATCGACGGTGCCGTCAGCGGCCATTTCAGCGATCTGCATCGGCGAACCCTGGTGCATGTGCAATGCGACGTCAGGGTATTGCTTGATGAAATTGCTGATCACCGGCGGCAAGGCATAACGCGCCTGGGTGTGCGTGGTGGCGATCGACAGGGTGCCCTTCTTCTCGTTGGAGAATTCCTGAGCGATCTGCTTGATGCTTTCGACCTTGCGCAGAATCTCACCGGCGGTGGTGATGATGCGCTCGCCGGCCGGGGTGACGCGGGTCAGGTGCTTGCCGCTACGGGCAAACACTTCAACGCCGAGTTCGTCTTCCAGCAGACGGATTTGTTTACTGATGCCCGGTTGCGAGGTGTAAAGGCTTTGGGCTGTAGCGGAAACGTTGAGGTCGTGGTGCGCCACTTCCCAGATGTAGCGCAATTGTTGAAGCTTCATATGTATCCCTCAAAGCAGGTAGACGCCACGGGCATCAGCGACGGTATATAACTATATTAATGGTTTGAAGAATAAATCTAGAACTTTTTTGTCAAAGTGCCATTATTCTGCTTCAGCGATCCTCACTGCGCCGACGCTCAACCAGCGGCACCAGATAAACCGGCACCTTCGATAACTGCAGAACCCGCGCCGCCGTTCGCCCCAACGGCGTTTCCGCGCCAACCCCATGGCTATGACTGCCAACGATCAGCAAGTCGACAGAGAGTTTCTGCACCTGGTCGAGAATCACCTGTGACGGATCACCCTGCAGCACGCGCACTGCGCGAATGCGCTGCAAGTCTTGTTCGCCTTCATCGCCCAATTCTTCACGAAAGCTTTCCAGCACCCGCTGCTCGATATTGGCGATGACTGTTTTCAGACCTTGGCTATGAAATTCGTTCAATGCCTGCTCATCGAGATAGCTCTGCAACACCGATTCGGCGAACAGCCCCATCGGCTCCACCGCGTGCACCACGTACAGGTCAGCATTGAATGTTCGCGCCAACGCCAGGGCATGCTGCATCACCAACGGTGCGTACAGACCGAGGTCAGTGGCATACAGCATCGAACGAATCATATGACCTCCTCGCAAGCCAACATGGCGGAGATTTGATTCAGCTTAGCAGTGCCTTGGCGACTACGACGTGCGGCGCAACGTCTTGAACCGTTTGGGCTTTAGACCGCTGGTTCGTTGCTGATGCCGTGGGGGACATGGCCGGTGGCAACCACTTCGCGGGCAGCCTCGCAATGCCCGGCCTGATCGTCGAAAAACACGTCAGCGGCGAACGCTTCGAGGAACGCCGATTTGGTCAGACCGCCGAGAAACAACGATTCGTCGAGACGAATATCCCACTCGCGCAACGTGCGAATGACCCGCTCGTGCGCCGGTGCCGAACGCGCGGTAACCAGCGCCGTGCGGATTGGGCAATCGTCATCGGGGAATTCGCGCTGGAGCAAATTGAGCGCAGCCAGAAAGCCTTTGAACGGGCCGCCACGCAACGGTTCGCGGGCTGATTCGCGCTCCTTGGCCTGAAACGCTTCCAGCCCGCCGGACTGATACACACGCTCCGACTCGTCGGAAAAAATCACCGCATCACCATCGAAGGCGATGCGCAATTCGTCGCTGGCGGCACGGCTGGCGCCACCGGACAGAATGGTTGCTGCCGCAAAACCAGCATCCAGCGCCGCACGCACATCCTCGGCGTGGGTCGACAGAAACAAATCACAACCAAAGGCTTTCAGATACGGATAAGGACTGCGTCCGCCGACAAACGCCGCGCGGGAAATCGCCAGCCCATAATGGTGAATCGAGTTGAACACGCGCAGGCCAGTATCGGCGCTGTTGCGCGACACCAGAATCACCTCGACCCGCGCGCGGCCGAGGCGACTGTTGAGTGCCAGGAGTTTTTCCACCAGCGGGAAGGCATCGCCGGGCGCGAGAATCTCGTCTTCGTGTTCGATCTGATATTGCCGATAGGCTTCGACGCCGCTCGACAGATACACCTTGTGGCTCTCGCTCAGGTCGAACAAGGCCCGCGACGAAATCGCCAGCACCAGTTTGTCATCGATGTTCTTGGCCATGCGTTCCCCCGCCCCTTACAAAAAACCGACCTAAACGTTGCGTCGGTCGATAAAGCTTAAATTGCGGTACAGCGCTTCGATACGCGGCAAGTCACAGCCTGCCGCTTTCGCTGCCGCCAGTGGTCGAGCGTAGATCGCTTCGAGTTCCAGCGGACGCTTGTGTAAAAAATCGTGGTACATGCTCGGCCAGTAGTCGGGCATTTTCTCGGTCATCGTGAACAGAAAACCGGCGTAACCGGGCGGCATGTCGTGGCCGCAGGCTTTGGCGCCCTCAACCACTTCGGCCATCAATGCCTGAATGTGCGCGCGGCTGTCGGCATCAGCCATCAACGGCGTGGTGCCCGCGCCGAGCAATACCGAGAGACCGTTGTAAGGGATATTCCAGACCAGTTTCTGCCAGCGCGCCTGGTGCAGATTGGGCATCGCTTGCGAATCAAGACCGGCGGTACGGAACAGCTCGGCGCCCTGCTCGACGATCGCCATACGCGCAACATCATCAATCGCCGAGCCGCTGTGATAACCGACGTTGACTGCGCCGAGCGCCTGATGCGTCACCAGACCCGGCCCCTCGCGATGCACGCAGATCAGGCACAGACCACCGAGCAGATGCAGCGAATCAGGCAACAGCGGGCGCAAACTGTCTTCAACGTCCAGACCGTTTTGCAGCAACAGCACTTTCGCATCCGGCTTGGCGGCTTGAATGATTGCCGGCGCCAGATCAGCGTTGCTGGTGGTTTTTGCGCCCACCAGCAGCCAGTCACACTTGGGCATGTCTTCAGCGGACGAATAGGCTTGCGCCGGGTTCAACGTCATCTGGCCATGCACCGCGCTGTTCACCTGCAAACCGCGCTCGGCGACTGCCGAGAATTCGCTGCGCAACAAAAAGTGCACATCGAAACCGGCCCGCGCCAGCATCACACCGTAAAATCCCCCGATTGCGCCGGTACCAATAATCCCGATCACCGGCTTATTCACTGCCGCCATCATGGCAACTCCTCTGCAATTCGACCCAGCGCCTGCGCCAATGCTTCGTTGAGTGCATCGGCGGTCAGGCGTGCGTGCACAGCCCCAAAGAACTCGCCGTAGCGCACTACAAATAGCGCCGGCAAATGAAAGACCTGATAACGCTCGACCAAGCCACCGTTGTCGCCGGCGTCGATCCAGCACAAGCGATCGGCCGCCAGCGCCATCCCCGGCAATACTTCGCGGGCATAGCGGCAACTCGCGCAGCCGACACTGGTGAAAATCACCAGCGAAACGCCGCTCATCGCCAGCAGCCGTTGGTCGGCGTCGAAATCGGTCAGTTCGGATTCGACCACTATACTGGGGGAAACAATGTCAAATGGCCGACACAGGGAGTCTGTGCTCATGGGACGTTTCATTCCTCATCCGGACGAGGTGCCGGTTGAATTAACCTTGCTCAAGCCTGAATGTATTTCCAGGCAACAGCTGCACACTATCAGCCTCGGCGGCATCGCTTGCAATTACCACCGTGCCTGGCGCCATGGCACGGCGCTGCAAGTGCGCATGCCGACGCTCAACACCGACATCTGTTATCCGGGCTACGTGGCGTGGTGTTTGCGGCGTAAAAAAGGTTATCTGGTGGGCATCGCCTTTACCGATGAGCAGACGCTGTTCAGCGCACGAATGGGTGAGCAGGTGTGTCAGATCGAGCGCTACTGCCGCATGAACGAAACCCACGATGATCTGCAGGAAATTCAGGCTGTGGCCCTGCAATGGGTCGAGCAACACGCCGATGAGTTCTCCCATGACAGCGTGCGCAAGGCTTTTGCGCAGCCAGCGCTGGACTAAAGCACCTTTTGCCCATTGTCGAGCAGGCGCTTTACGCGCTAAGGTTCCGCTCCCCGACGCGCTTAAATCTGCTGTGCTCCGCCGCGCGGGGATCGCTGGCGGCCGGCACCCGTGACCTGACGAGTAAACGATGGCTGATTTACCGATCAACGACCTAAACGTCGCCTCTAACGAGACCCTGATCACTCCTGATCAGCTCAAGCGTGATATCCCTCTGAGCGACGCCGCCCTGCGCACCGTCACCAAGGGCCGCGAAGTTATTCGCAACATTCTTGATGGCACCGACCACCGTCTGTTCGTAGTGATCGGCCCGTGCTCGATCCACGACATCAAGGCTGCCCACGAATACGCCGATCGCCTCAAGGTGCTGGCGGAGGAAGTCTCCGACACCCTGTATCTGGTCATGCGCGTGTATTTCGAGAAGCCGCGCACCACCGTCGGCTGGAAAGGCCTGATCAACGATCCGTACCTGGACGACTCGTTCAAGATTCAGGACGGCCTGCACATCGGTCGCCAGTTGCTGCTGGATCTGGCCGAAAAAGGCCTGCCGACCGCCACTGAAGCCCTCGACCCGATCTCCCCGCAGTATCTGCAGGATCTGATCAGTTGGTCGGCCATCGGCGCGCGCACCACTGAATCGCAGACTCACCGTGAAATGGCTTCCGGCCTGTCCTCGGCGGTCGGCTTCAAGAACGGCACAGACGGCGGCCTGACGGTTGCGATCAACGCCTTGCAGTCAGTCTCCAGCCCGCACCGCTTCCTCGGTATCAACCAGGAAGGTGGCGTGTCGATCGTCACCACCAAAGGCAACGCCTACGGTCACGTCGTGCTGCGCGGTGGCAACGGCAAGCCGAACTACGATTCGGTCAGCGTTGCCCTGTGCGAGCAGGCGCTGAACAAAGCCAAGATCAAGCCGAACGTGATGGTTGATTGCAGCCACGCCAACTCCAACAAGGATCCGGCCCTGCAACCGCTGGTGATGGAAAACGTCGCCAACCAGATCCTCGAAGGCAACCAGTCGATCATCGGCCTGATGGTCGAAAGTCACCTGAACTGGGGCTGCCAGGCGATTCCGAAAGACCTCGCCGATCTGCAATACGGCGTGTCGATCACCGATGCCTGCATCGACTGGTCGGCCACCGAGACCACCCTGCGCAGCATGCACGCCAAGCTCAAAGACGTGCTGCCGAAACGTCAGCGCAACTGATCGAGGTTTCGCAGGCATAAAAAAACGCCGGGCAATGCCCGGCGTTTTTGTGTGTGCGATTCAGATCTTCGCGGCGCGGCGCTGGTGGCGCTCCATATAGCGCTCGACGTAGGAGCACGACGGGATCACCGTGTAGCCCATTTCTTCGGCGTACTGCAGCGCGCTTTCGGTCAGCGCTGCCGCTATGCCTCGGCCACGCAGGGCGTTGGGCACGAACGTGCGATAGATATCCAGGGTCTGTTTCCCCAGATCCATATAGGTCAGATAGGCACGATGACCGTCCACATTGGTCTCGAACTGATGACCAGCCTGGTCATGGTGGATGGACAACGCCTCGCTCATCACTACTCCTCGCGGGTCTTGAATTCCGACCCCTACCTTACCGATGTTTTTCCGGCGAAGGAACATCTACGCCACCCCGTGCCTGTTGGACACCGAGAAGAGCCACACCGATCTCGCGCAACCGAGCACCTGATAAATAGTAGGCACCATTGGCAAAAATGCTCAAGGTGCGCTCGTCATCAAGCCAGTTGACGGGGGTTGCTCCGATGGACGCAGGGGTGGCGTGGGAGAAGATCTTCCCGGGCCGCTCACCTGAACATTGCCGGATGTTGAGACTTAAGACGTGCAGCCTTTTTTAAAGTCACCTCAAGAAACATAAAGATAGGTGATGCACCACGCAAAATCGCAATGAAAGTATGGACGAATTGATATAGACAGACTTTAGCCAAGACTGCAAAAACAACCATCACAACGGGAACTTTTTCCCATTAACTCGCTCAGCGCGGGGCTTGTAGCTGTTTATTTTTTAAACAGCGCAGTTAAAAGTTGCTCGAAAAAGAATCAACGCCTACAATTTTTTTTGCATCTTGCGCTACGTCAGTTTACTTACTACAAGTAATGGGTAGTATGTACGCCGGCTATTTCCTCAATCGGAGGAGACAGTCACTTAATTGAAAGTCCTTGAAGGGGAACACGATGAACAACGTTCTGAAATTCTCTGCTCTGGCTCTGGCCGCAGTTCTGGCTACCGGTTGCAGCAGCGCATCGAAAGAAACCGAAGCACGTCTGACCGCTACTGAAGACGCAGCTGCTCGCTCCCAGGCTCGTGCAGACGAAGCTTACCGTAAAGCTGATGAAGCTCTGGCTGCTGCTCAAAAAGCACAACAGACTGCTGACGAAGCTAACGAGCGTGCTCTGCGCATGCTGGACAAAGCTAGCCGCAAGTAATAGTCCTTCGGGATTGTTATCAAGCCGATCCGATGTCTGGATCGGCTTTTTTGTGCCTGGTACTTTTGTCCGGGCAATAAAAAACCCGCCGACGCTTTTGGCATCGACGGGTTCTTGATCGCCAGCTTACTGCTGCAGATCGATCGGCGCACTCGAGACAATCGGCGCCGACGCACTCGGCGTGCCGATTTCTGTCGGCAGACCATCTTCAGCGGCGACCACATCGCGCACTACATCCCAGTTCACCCGCAGATTACTGGTGACGTCTTCACGCTTGAGCATCGCATTGATGACCGCCGTGTGTTTGTCGACCACCGACGGGTTGCCCTTGTCGTCAATCGGCGTGTGCGCTTCCAGGTACACCTTGCCGCCACTGCTGCCGAATTTGTAGGCATCGTTGATGATGCGCACCGACGTGCCGACCGGCACCATGCTGGCCATTTCCAGCACGTTGTTGTTGAACATGCGGAAGCAACCGTGGCTGGTACGCATGCCGATACCGAATTTCTTGTTCGAACCGTGAATCAGGTAACCCGGCGTGCCGAGGTTGAACTTGAACGGCCCCAACGGGTTGTCCGGGCCGGCCGGCACGACGTTCGGTAGCGGATCGCCATCAGCGGCGTGCTCAGCCTTGATCGACGCTGGCGGCGTCCAGGTCGGGTTCGGCGTCTTCGCGGTGATGGTGGTGTGCGCGATCGGCGAACCCCAACCTTCACGGCCAATCCCCAGCGGGAACGTGTAAACCACGTTCTTGCCCTTCGGGAAGTAGTAGAGGCGGTACTCGGCGAGGTTGATCACGATGCCTTCGCGCGGGCCCGGCGGCAGAATGAAACGGGTCGGCAAGACGATTTCAGTGCCGGCGCCCGGCAACCAGGCATCGACGCCCGGGTTGGCCGCGACCATTTCCGAATAGCCCAGATCGTAGGTCGTGCCCAGATCGGCGAAGGTATCTTCGTACTTGGCTTTGATCACCTGCACCTGACCGATGATGTCTTCACCGGGCGGTGGCAGGGGAAACTCCAATGCAGCAACGGGACCGGCCACACACAGGGCGGCAAGTGACAGGCAGCGGGTGACGGCAGGCAAGCGCGGCAACATCCGGAAAATCCTTCGCATGATCAACAAGGGTATAAGAGCGCGATTGTACACCGCACCTAGAGTATTCGGGGAGACAGCCCGATAGGCTGGCGAAACTCTTCATGTAGGAGCTGCCGCAGGCTGCGATCTTTTGACCCTAAAGCTCGAAACGCAGCTCCGGCCAGATCGGCGACGTGCCACGCTTCTGCGACTCCAGAATCGCCCGGCACAGCGAGCACAGACGCTGATCCTGAAACACCCGGCGATCAACACTCGACCAGCGCGGTTGCGCCGGCAGCAGGCTGCCGCACAGGGTTCGATCAGCCGAGCCACCGAGTTCGAGCTGACGCGTCACCAAATGCACCCGCACTTCCTGGCAGGCGAACAGATCCAGCTGCTCGTCAGGCTCGATCAGTTGGTAGGCAAACAGGGACCAGGCAGAACGCGACATCTGGGGCTCCGAATAAGGGGGCGCCACATTAGCCGAAAGCCTGCCCTTAGAAAAGCCTCATAACAGCGGTTTTAGCGTCGGCCAGACATTTTCCAGTAACTTGCCCTGCGCCCCGACCGCCGGGTGTAATCCATCGGCCTGCATCAAGTCCGGATGACCGCCGACGCCGTCGAGGAAAAACGGCACCAGCGGGATCTTTTTATCGTCGGCGAGTTTGCCGTAGACCTCGGCGAAAGCATCGGTGTAACGCTTGCCGTAGTTGGGCGGCAGTTGCATGCCGAGCAACAACACCTTGGCGCCGCTCTGGCGCGAGCTGTCGATCATCGAGGCAAGATTTTGTTGCAATTGAGTTGGCGGCATTCCGCGCAAGCCATCATTGCCGCCCAGTTCGAGGATCACCAGTTCCGGCTTATGCTCTGCAAGCAGCGCCGGCAGGCGCGCCTGGCCTCCGGCACTGGTGTCGCCGCTGATCGAGGCATTGACGACTTTATCGTCGAAACCCTCCTGTTTGAGCCGTTGTTCGAGCAACGACACCCACCCCAAGCGGGTATCCAGCCCGAAACCGGCGCTGATACTATCGCCAACGATCAGGACAGTACCCGCCGCTGCGTTCTGGGCCATGCACATAACGGCCAGGCCAGCACTCAAAAACCACACACGCATCGGATTCTCCATGGGCTCAAGCATTCTCACCGCGAAGAACCTCAGCAAAGTGGTTCCCAGCGCGGAAGGTGAACTGACTATCCTGCACGAACTCAGCCTGGAACTGAACAAGGGCGACAGCCTGGCCATCGTTGGCGCGTCCGGTTCCGGCAAATCCACCCTCCTCGGCCTGCTCGCCGGCCTCGACCTGCCGAGCAGCGGCGAAGTCATCCTCGCCGGGCAAAGCCTGAGCAATCTCGATGAAGACCAGCGCGCACGCATTCGCGCCGAGCACGTCGGTTTCGTCTTTCAATCGTTTCAATTGCTCGACAGCCTCAATGCGCTGGAAAACGTCATGCTGCCGCTGGAGCTTGATGGCCGCAAAGATGCGCGTGAGCGTGCGACCGAATTGCTCCAGCGCGTCGGCCTCGGCCAGCGCCTGACCCACTCGCCGCGCCAGCTCTCCGGTGGCGAGCAGCAGCGTGTAGCGATTGCCCGAGCGTTTGCCGCCGAGCCTGATGTGCTGTTCGCCGATGAACCCACCGGCAACCTCGACAGCCACACCGGCGAGCGCATCAGCGACTTGCTCTTCGAGTTGAACAAGGAGCGCGGCACCACCCTGGTGCTGGTGACCCACGACGAACGCCTGGCCCATCGCTGCCGGCGCCTGATCCGTCTTGAAGCCGGGCTGTTGGTCGCCCCTCTGGAGCCTTGATGGCACGTTTGCCGCTGTTGCGTCTGTTCAGTCTCGCCATTCGCCAATTAATGCGCGATGCCCGCGCCGGCGAATTGCGCGTGTTGTTCTTTGCATTGGTGGTGGCCGTGGCGGCCAGTACCGCCATCGGCTACTTCGGCGCACGTTTGAACGGCGCGATGATGTTGCGCGCCACCGAGTTTCTCGGCGCCGATCTGGTGCTTGAAGGCAGCTCACCGGCCCGCGAGGAGCAAATCAAAAGCGGCACCGAGTTGCGCCTGAATCATGCGCAAGTCGTGGAGTTCTCCAGCGTCATCGCCACCGACAACGGCATTCAGTTGTCGAGCATCAAAGCCGTCGATCGCGCCTATCCATTACGCGGTGAACTGAAAAGTGCACCGGCACCCTTCGCGCCTGAAGACATCGGCGGCGAACCGCAGCCCGGCGAAGCCTGGGTCGAAGCACGCTTGCTGACAGCGCTGGATCTGAAGATCGGCGACAGCATCGACGTCGGCATGAAGACGTTGAAGCTGACCCGCATCCTGACTTACGAACCGGATCGCGCCGGCAACTTTTATAGCCTGACCCCACGGGTACTGATCAACCTCGACGACCTCGCCGCCACCGGCGTGGTGCAACCGGGCAGCCGGGTGAGTTATCGCGAACTGTGGCGCGGTGAGCCGCAGGCGCTGGAAACCTATCGGCAACTGATCAAACCGGGCCTTGCGGCCAATCAGCGCATTCAGGATGCCCGCGACGGTAACCGGCAAATTGGTGGCGCGCTAGGCAAGGCTGAACGTTATCTGAACATGGCCAGTCTGGTCGCGGTGCTGTTGGCCGGTGTAGCAGTGGCGTTGTCGGCGAACCGTTTTGCCAGCCGCCGTTTCGATGCCAGCGCGTTACTGCGCTGCCTCGGACTGTCGCGCCGGGAAACCATGCTGCTGTTCAGTATTCAACTGACCGTACTTGGCTTGCTCGCTGCCCTCAGCGGTGCGCTGCTCGGTTGGTTGGCGCAGTTGGGCTTGTTCGCACTGCTGCATGATTTGCTGCCGAGCGATGTACCTGCGGGCGGATTGTTTCCGGCGATTGCCGGGATCGGCACCGGGCTCGTAGCCTTGGCCGGTTTCGCCCTGCCGCCGCTCGCGGCACTGGGTCGCGTACCGCCGCTGCGCGTGTTGCGTCGCGACATGCTGCCTATTCCGTCGAGCACCTGGATGGTTTATGGCGTGGCACTCGGCGCACTCGGTCTGATCATGTGGCGTTTGAGTCTGGATCTGCTGCTGACATTTGCCTTGCTCGGCGGCGGTGTGGTTGCCGCGCTGGTGCTTGGCGGTTTGCTGCTCTTACTGCTGAAAAGTCTGCGCCGGATGCTCGCCCGCGCTTCGCTGCCGTGGCGCCTGGGTCTGGGCCAGTTGCTGCGTCATCCCTTGGCCGCCGCCGGTCAATCGCTGGCCTTCGGTTTAATCCTGTTGTCGATGGCGTTGATCGCGCTACTGCGTGGCGAACTGCTCGACACTTGGCAAAACCAGTTGCCGAAAAATGCCCCTAACTACTTTGCCCTGAACATTCTGCCCGCCGATAAACAGGCGTTCAGCGATCACCTGATCAATGTGTCAGCCCAAGCGGCGCCGCTGTATCCGGTAGTGCCGGGCCGACTGATCAGCATCAACGGCGATCCGGTACAGCAGATCGTCAGCAAGGATTCGGCGGGGGATCGTGCGATACAACGCGACCTGAGCCTGACCTGGGCTGCCGATTTGCCCACTGGTAACAAAATCACCGCAGGGTCATGGTGGAGCGGACAACCGTCGGACGACGTACCCGGTGTGTCGGTCGAAGGTAAAGTTGCAGAGAGTCTGAAACTGAAGCTTGGCGATCATCTGGTGTTCACTGTCGGCGGGGTCAATCGTGAAGCGAAGGTCACCAGCCTGCGCGAGATCAACTGGGATAACTTCCAGCCGAACTTCTTCATGATCTTCCAGCCCGGCACCTTGAAAGATCTGCCAGCGACCTACCTGACCAGCTTCTATCTGGCACCGGGTCATGATCAGCAGATTGTCGAGCTGTCGCGCGCCTTCCCGGCGGTGACCATCCTGCAGGTCGAAGCCCTGCTCGAACAGCTGCGCAGCATCCTCGCCCAAGTCACCCTGGCCGTGGAATATGTGTTGTTGTTTGTTTTGGCTGCGGGAATGGCGGTGTTGTTTTCCGGCCTGCAAGCGACGCTGGATGAACGTATTCGCCAAGGCGCGTTGTTGCGTGCGCTGGGCGCGGAAAGGCAATTGCTGATCAAGGCGCGGCGCATCGAGTTCGGTTTGCTCGGCGCGGTCAGCGGTTTGCTCGCGGCCATCGGTTCGGAAGTGGTGAGTCTGGTGCTCTATCGCTACGCCTTCGACCTGCCGTGGCATCCGCATCCATGGTTGTTGGTGCTGCCATTGATAGGCGCGGCGCTGATCGGTGGCGCCGGTGTATTCGGTACGCGCCGGGCGCTCAACGCAAGTCCGCTGACAGTGTTGCGCGAGGGTTGATAGACTCCAGCGGACTTAACCACAAGAAGTTGCCATGAGTCGTTACCGCCCTCCCCGCCCCGCTGGCACCGCGCTGATCACCCCCGAAGGTGAAGCGCGGATGCGTGCCGAATTCCATGAGCTGTGGCATGTGCGTCGCCCGCAGGTGACGCAGTCGGTCAGCGAGGCTGCGGCGCAAGGTGATCGCTCTGAAAACGCCGAATACACCTACGGCAAGAAGATGCTGCGCGAGATCGACAGCCGCGTGCGCTTTCTGACCAAACGTCTGGAAGCACTCAAGGTGGTCAGCGAAAAACCCAGCGACCCGAACAAGGTTTACTTCGGTGCGTGGGTCACGATCGAGGACGAAGACGGCAAGCAATCGCGTTACCGCATCGTCGGCCCCGATGAACTGGATCTGAAACTCGGTTTGATCAGCATCGATTCGCCACTGGCCCGCGCCTTGATCGGCAAGGCGCTGGACGCAGAGGTGCGCGTGCAAACGCCGACCGGAGAACAGTTCGTCTACATCGTGGCGATCGAATATCTCTGAAAAATCAGCGGCGGGTGATCAGGCCTTGCCGCGCAACGCGGGTCAGTTGCTTGATCATTTCCGGCGCGTCTTCCGCGCTTGGCGCCTGAATCACTGCCAGATCAAAACTGTCACTGGCAAACCGCGCCAGCGACTCGCCGTCTTCGACAAACTGGATCAGGAATGCGGCAGGGCCGCCGCTGCGGCGTGGCCAACCATCGAGATAACGCAACAGCGTCGGCTGATGTTTGCCGCCAAGCAGGATTTTCGGGTTGCGTTGAGTGATATGCGCGGTGATCGGCGCGGGACGTGCAGGAGGGCGTAGTGCATTCATTGGTCGTGTCTCTGCCTCAAAAGTCTGCATGGCAGGTGAGAGGCAACACCGAACCAGCGCTTTAGCGGTATTTCGAAGCCCTGTTCCGGCTTCTGACGGCAACTGTTGAAGTCACCTGGCGCCCCGCAAGTAGCTGTTTAAATCGGCGCATAAACACATGCTAGATAACGTGACCGTACAGTGTCAAGAATCAGCAGCTATAAGCGACATCACCACTGCAAGGTGATGCGGCTTTCGAATTCGCGCTCCTCGCCAGTGACCGGGTCGATGAAGCGCAGGCCCTGCGCCAACAGTTTCAGCGGATTGGTGTAGTCATCTTCAACGTCTTTCAACACATCCGGGTAAAACGGATCGTTGCAGATGCTCGCGCCCAATGCGCTCATGTGCACACGCAGTTGATGTTTTTTGCCGGTGACCGGGTACAAACCATAACGCCACAGATCGCCGTTCTTCTCGCGAACTTCGACCGCCGTTTCCGTGTTGCTGACGCCCGGCCCTTCCTGCATGCGGAAAAACGGCTCGCCATCGACCAGACGACTTTTGTGCACCAACGGGAAATTCAGCTCAGGCAGCGCTGGCGCGATGGCTTCGTAGCGCTTGTCGATCTGCCGGGTCGGGAACAGTGACTGATACGCCGAGCGCGTTTGCGGATTAGCCGAAAAGATCACCAGCCCGGCGGTGTGCCGGTCGATGCGGTGCAGCGGCACCAGATGCGGATTGTCCAGACGCCGAATCAAGCGGCGCAGCAACGTCTGTTCGACGTACTCGCCAGCCGGGGTCACTGGCAGGAAATGCGGTTTGTCCGCCACCACCAAGTGTTCGTCGGCGTAGAGAATCGACTCGACCACCGGGATCGGTTTCTCGTCCGGCACTTCACGGAAGTAGTGAATGCGCAGACCTTCCTTGTACGGCAGATCCACCGAGATCGGTTGACCATTACCGTCGAGCACTCGGCCACGGGCGATACGATCCAGCCACTGCTCGCGGCCAATGGCCCGGAAGTGCTCGCACAGGCAATCAAGCACCGTCGACCAGGAACCCGGTGGCAGATACAGGGTGCTGGCCTGATTGTGTGCAGCGGAAAATGGAGATGTGGACATACGAAAATTCTAACCCTCAGTGCAGGCCGGCATTATCCAACACTGAGGGAAACGAACCTAGCGCAGAATCCTCACGCCGGAATCGATTTGAGCGCCGCCGCATCAGTGAACTCCTTGAGCCAGCGCAACACCTCGACCGCCTCCCAGCGACCCGGGTCATACAAGGCGTAGAGCAAGCCCTGATAACCGACTACGTCGAGTTGCTTGTGATAACCGGCACGCTGAAACAGCGCCTCGATCTCGGCAAAGCACGTATTGAAATGGACTTTATTGAAGGGCGTCTTGCCTTCCGTGACCAAGCCGTCGAGGCGCAATTCGGCGACGGCCTCGCGCACCACGTCAACCGACATCCGGTTCACGCTGTTCTTCAACTGTTCGACATTGACCACGGTTCATCCCTCTGACGTCCGGCTCACCTGCTCACACCCTGCAAAAAACACAGAATGCAGCAGGCCAACCCAATTACTGTATGAACATACAGTAACCGAATATTTGGCAAACTGCCAAGGAATGGATGCGCGGTCGCGACCGGCGGAGAGGATGCAGAAAACCGACTATTGGAGGAACGCCACAACCTGATCAGCGTTGAACGGCCAGCCCAATTCCGCGCCGGTGTCGATGCGGCGCAGCACTGGAATGCGCAGGCTGTAAGCCTCGAACCACGACTCGTCGTCAGCAATGTCGACCAGTTCCACCAGCAAACCGTGCTCGACAAAAGGCATCAGCTCGGCTTCGGCCAATTCGCACAAATGGCATCCAAGGGTGCCGAACAGCTGACATTCAGGAGGCATGATGGGCTCGACCACAAAAAGAGTGCGCCTATTCTAGGCCGCAGCGAAAAACCCGTCGACCCACCGCCGCCCAAAGGCTTGAGCCTTTCCTACGTCGCTTGTGCGCAAAACCCTGATGCAAATCAGTCCGCAGAAATCGCAATTACGTGATCCTCCCGCTCTTTTTGCCTCTACGCTTGAACAGCCAGAGCCTGACATCGGAGCGTCTAGTGTTTGCCAACCTGTTGATCATCCTCGCCTCGTCCCTCGTGGTGATTGCCCTGTTCCGCCGTCTGCGATTGCCGCCGGTGCTGGGTTACCTATTCGTGGGTTTGCTGGTCGGGCCGAGTGCTTTCGACTGGGTCAACGAGAGTGAGCATCTGCCGGACGTGGCTGAATTGGGCGTGGTGTTCCTGCTGTTTTCGCTCGGGCTGGAATTTTCTCTGTCGAAGATGATTGCGTTGCGCCAAGTGGTATTCCGGCTGGGCAGTCAGCAGGTGCTGATCAGCACCGCGCTTCTGGGTCTGATCCTGATTTTGCTGGGCATGCCGGTGACGCCCGCTTTGTTGCTCGGCGCCGGGCTGTCGTTGTCGTCCACGGCGATTGTCACCAAGGAACTCGGCAGTCTCGGCGAAGTGTTCAGCAGCCACGGCCAGAACGCGATCGGCGTGTTGCTGTTTCAGGACGTGGTGGCGGTTTTGCTGCTGACGCTGGTGCCGGTGTTCGCCGGCAGCAGCGCACAGGCCTGGTACTGGGCCCTGCCGCTGACGCTGGCGAAAACCGTGGTGCTGTTTGTCGGTCTGCTGCTCGCCAGTCGCTGGTTGCTGCCACGGCTGTTTCATGAAGTGGCGGCTTCGCGCTCCGCGGAATTGTTCGTGCTGTTGGCGCTGGTGATCGTGCTGCTGACGGCGTGGCTGACGCACTTGCTCGGCTTGTCCCCTGCCCTCGGCGCGTTTCTCGCCGGCATGTTGCTCGGCGAGAGTCATTACCGGCATCAGATCGAAGCCGATATCCGGCCATTCCGCGACATCTTGCTCGGGGTGTTTTTCGTCAGCATCGGCATGCTGATCGACCTGCAACTGTTTGTCAGCGATGGCTTGCTGATTCTCGGGCTCACGGTCGGTTTGATGGTGATCAAGGGGATCGTCGTCGCGCTGCTGGTGAAGTGGCGCGGTAGCGATAGCGAAACCGCGTGGCGCAGCGGTCTCGCCTTGGCGCAGGGTGGCGAGTTCTGCTTCGCGCTGATGGCGCAGATGCAGCAAAGCAGTCTGCTGCCGGAAAGGCTCGGCGCCTTGCTACTGGCGGCGACGTTCTGCTCGATGGTGCTGACGCCGCTGCTGTTACGCGCCGCACCACGCATCGCCGCCGCCCTGCACCGCAAGCCCAATCAGGAAGCGCAGATCGAAGAGATCAGCGCGCTCAACGCGGACCTCGACAAGCACGTGGTGATCTGTGGTTACGGTCGCGTCGGCCAATCCATTGGCCGCTTCATGCGCAATGCCAAGCAACCATTCATTGCTTTGGACAATGATCCGGTGCGCGTTCAGGAAGCGGCATCCGGTGAGAGCGATGTGCATTATGGCGATTCCGCGCGCGGTGATCTGCTCACCGCCGTCGGCCTGTTGCGCGCCCGCTTATTGGTGATCGCCGTCGATCAAAGCGATGTCGCCCTGGGCATTCTTAAAGAAGCGCGCCGACTCAACACGCACATACCGATTCTGGTGCGCACCCGCGACGACAGCCAATGGAGTGAACTGAAAGCCGCCGGCGCCACCGAGGTGGTGCCGGAGCTGTTGGAGTCGAGCCTGATGCTCGCCTCACACGCGTTGATCATGCTCGGTCTGCCCGCACACCAGGTGCAGGAACAAGTCGATCAAGTGCGCATCGACCGCTATCGCCTGTTGCACGGTTTTTATCCCGGTGCCGACGATGAAGAAGCCTAGTCCTGACTCACCGCGCCAATCTTGTGCAGCGACAGATCGGCGCCGTAATACTCTTGTTCCTGACTCAGGCGCAGCCCGTGCAAGGCCTTGATCGCGCCGTACACGACAAAGCCACCGATCAGCGCCACAGCAACGCCGAGCGCGCTGCCGAGCAACTGGCTGATCAGGCTGACGCCGCCGAGTCCACCGAGCGCGGTCTGGCCGAAGATGCCACAGGCAATCCCGCCCCATACGCCACACAAACCATGCAACGGCCACACACCCAACACGTCGTCGATACGCCATTTCACCTGCGCGGCGGTAAAGCACCAGACAAACAGTGCACCGGCAATCGCGCCGGTGACCAATGCGCCCACCGGGTGCATCAAGTCGGAACCGGCGCAGATCGCCACCAACCCGGCCAAGGGGCCGTTGTGCAGGAAGCCCGGGTCATTGCGCCCGACGATCAACGCCGCCATGGTGCCGCCGACCATCGCCATCAACGAGTTGACCGCGACCAGGCCGCTAACACCCTGCAGCGTTTGTGCGCTCATCACGTTGAAGCCGAACCAGCCGACAATCAGAATCCACGAGCCCAGCGCCAGAAACGGAATGCTCGACGGTGCAAACGCCACCAAGCGTCCATCGCGATAACGTCCATTGCGCGGGCCGAGCAACAACACCGCCGCCAGCGCCAGCCAGCCGCCCATCGCATGCACCACCACGGAACCGGCGAAGTCATGGAACGGCGCGCCGAACTGCGCCGTCAGCCACGCTTGCAGGCCATAGTTACCGTTCCAGATCATCCCTTCGAAAAACGGATAGATGAACGCCACGATCAGTGCCGTCGCGCACAACTGCGGAACGAAGCGCGCGCGCTCGGCAATGCCACCGGAAATGATCGCCGGGATCGCCGCCGCGAAGGTCAGCAGGAAGAAAAACTTCACCAAACCATAACCGTGATCAGCGTTGAGTACCGCCGCCGGTTGCATGAAGGTCACGCCGTAAGAGAGCCAATAGCCTATAAAGAAATAGGCCAGGGTCGAGACGGCGAAATCGCTGAGGATTTTCGCCAAGGCGTTGACCTGATTTTTCTGGCGAACCGTACCGACTTCCAGAAAGGCGAAACCGGCGTGCATAGCCAGCACCATCACTGCACCGATCAAAATGAACAAGGTGTTGGAGCTGTGCACCAGGGTGTCCACAGCGCTTTGCAGATTTTCCATAAGCAGGCAGACCTAAAGGCGAAAAAGGCACCAAAGCGGTTCATGCGGGCATTTCATGCACCAAGTTGCGACCACGCAGTCACTGAAGGGATTTGTCCAGTGAACTGCTTTGGCGCACGAGGTCGATGTCCTGACACGTACCGGGATTATTTGAGTTAAGGTTTTCCAGCGCGTACGCCCGGCAACAGCGCACAGCGACCGGGCCACGCACCACGAGATAGCAAAAGTTGTACCAGTCATTTGTACTGAACCTTCGCGCAAGGCTCATACTCGAACGCATCAGAAAGCCAACTACGGAGATCCACCCATGGCCAGCATCAAGGCAAAGACTGCTCAAGAAATCCTGATGAACGACTTCCAGACACTGGTCGCCGACACCGAACGGTTGCTCGAGCACACCGCCACCCTGGCCGGCGATCAGGCAGATGAACTGCGTGAGCAGATCCACGACAGCCTGTTGCGCGCCCGCGAGACCCTGAAGCTGACCGAAGAAACCCTGCGCGAACGCGGTCAGGCTGCGGTTTCCGCTACCGAAGACTACGTGTCGGCCAACCCTTGGCAATCGGTGGGGATCGCGGCCGGCGTCGGCTTCCTTATTGGCCTGCTGGCCACTCGGCGCTGATCATGTCGATCGGTGAATCCGGCCCGACAGCGGGCACCGCCTCCTCCACGCGGCGTCTGGGCGCCGCCGTTCTCGGTCTGCTGCACAGCCATGTCGAATTATTCGGCATTGAATTACAGGAGCAGAAATCACGTACCGTCAGCCTATTGCTGTTCGCAGGCCTGGCGCTGGTCTTTGCCCTGTTGTTGCTGGTGGGTTTATCGACTCTGGTGATGATCATCTTCTGGGACACCTATCGTCTCGCCGCAATCATTGGCCTGTGCGTCTTTTACACCTTGGCCTCGATCTTCTGCGGGCTGCGCCTGAAGGCCGCGATCTTCGATGAGTCCTCACCCTTCCACGGCACGCTCGAAGAGCTGGCCAACGACCGGGAGCGCCTGCTGCCATGAGCCTGCCTCAACTTCCGCACAATGGTTCTCGACGGGAAATGCGCAAGGCACTGATCCGTCTGCGCATGGAAATGCACCGTCAGGAAATCCGCCACGAAACCGCACAAGTGCTGCAACCCCTGCAGCGCATGCGCGGCATGACGCAAAACCTGCAAGGCGGCTTCGGCATCAAACACGCGCCGTTATGGGGTGTGGCGGCGGTAACACTGCTGGGTTTCATCACCGGCAAAGGCGCGAAAAGCGGCGGCGTCGGCGGTCTGACCCGTCTGATCCGTCTCGGCACCAGCCTTGGGCCATTGATCAGACTGGTCATGCAAAGCTCTGGCAAACGCTGAACTGACGCATCTGGCTACATTCTTGCAACACCGGCGGGATGAACCTCTTATCCAGAGGTTCAATCCTGCATGCCTACCCGGTCGGCAGGGTTCAACCAGAACAAGAACGACTAAGGAGGCCCCGTGATCGACGGGCAACCGCTCGCCTGCTTTCAGCCTTTTATCGATACTGCCACCGGACGCATTGCCGGCGTTGAAGCATTGGGCCGCCTGCGTCAGGCTGATGGACAACTGAATTCGGTCGGGCCGCTTTTCGCCGACCCGCGCGTGCCGGCCATCGCCCTGCGCCGCCTCGACCGGCAGATCCGTGACAACGCCTTGAGCCGTCTGCATGAAGCGCCGGCAGACTGGTTTCTCAGTCTGAACATGTCGCCGCGCTGGATCAGTCGTCTGCGCCCCGACCAAGCCTTGCCCAGTCTCAAGCAACTGGCCCGGCATGGCGTCGATCCGCAACGTATCGTTTTCGAAATCACCGAATTGGGCGGCAATAGCCAACGCCTGGCCGAAGTGGTCGCGCGCTATCGTCAGGCCGGAGCGCGAATCGCCATTGATGACTTTGGCGCGGGCTATTCGCAGCTTGATCGAGTGCTGGCCTTGCAGCCAGACATCCTCAAACTCGACATGCGCCTGTTCCAGGCCGCCGCGTTGGGCGGGCCCAGCGGTGACGTGGTCAAAGCGCTGGCACAGATGGCAGAAAAGACCGGCTGCTGGATCATCGCCGAAGGTGTCGAGACCGAAGCGCAGCTGAATTTTGCCTTGGAGTGCGGCTCGCGCTACGTGCAAGGTTTTCTGTTCGCACGTGCCCAGCAAGACTTCTTCCCCGCCGATGCGTTTGTGCAACGCTTCGCTGAACTTCGCCAACGCTATGTCCGGCAGAAACTCAACGAACGCGGGCGATTGATGCAGATGCGCCAGCAACTCAGCGAACTGATGACGATCCTGCAAACCTGGGCTCAGGCCCGCGCGCCCTTGACTGCATTGCCGCAACTGGATGCCTTTCCGTGGCTGCTGCGGTTTTACCAATGCGACCGCCACGGCACACAACTGACGCCCAATCTGGAATGGCGGCAGAACGGCTGGTTCGCCGACAACCGCTATCTGGGGCACAACTGGTCGTGGCGCCCGTACTTCTATCATCTGCTCGCCGAAGGCTGGGAAGAACGCCGTCTGACCCTGTCGAACACCTACCGCGATGCCACCAGCAACCAGTACTGCCTCACCGCCGGACAGTTTTTCGACAACGGTGAACGGCTGCTGCTGATCGACATTGATGCGGCGGGACTGTAGTTCCGCTTGCAGGCACGGGGCTGAACCGGGAAGCTAGGGCATCAGTTATCCAGACGGAGAGAATCAGCCTTGGATTGGCAGACCCTGCTCAACCGCGAACGCCTCGGAAAGCCGCTGCACAGCCCGCAAGAACTCGGCCGCAGCCCTTTTCACAAAGACCATGACCGCATTATTTTCTCCGGCGCGTTTCGTCGCCTGGGCCGCAAGACGCAAGTGCACCCGGTCACCAGTAACGATCACATTCACACGCGCCTGACCCACTCGCTGGAAGTCAGTTGTGTCGGCCGCTCGCTGGGCATGCGCGTCGGCGAAACCCTGCGCAGTGCTCTGCCGGAATGGTGCGACCCCGCTGACCTCGGTATGGTCGTGCAATCGGCGTGTCTGGCTCATGACATCGGTAATCCGCCGTTCGGCCATTCCGGCGAAGATGCGATTCGCCACTGGTTCCAACAGGCTGCCGGACGTGGCTGGCTCGATGGCATGAGCGAGGCCGAGCGCGGAGACTTCCTCAATTTCGAAGGCAACGCCCAGGGTTTCCGCGTGCTCACGCAACTGGAATACCACCAGTTCGACGGTGGTACGCGTCTGACCTACGCCACCCTCGGCACCTACCTGAAATACCCGTGGACTGCGCGTCACGCCGATTCCCTCGGTTACAAAAAGCACAAGTTCGGCTGCTACCAGAGCGAACTGCCGCTGCTCGAGCAGATCGCCCACAAACTCGGTCTGCCGCAAATCGAAGACCAGCGCTGGGCGCGACATCCATTGGTGTACCTGATGGAAGCCGCCGACGACATCTGCTACGCGCTGATCGACCTCGAAGACGGCCTCGAGATGGAGCTGCTGGAGTACGCCGAGGTCGAATCGCTGCTGCTCGGTCTGGTCGGTGACGACCTGCCGGAAACCTATCGCCAGCTCGGCCCGCAGGATTCACGTCGGCGCAAACTGGCAATCCTGCGCGGCAAAGCCATCGAACACCTGACAAACGCGGCGGCGCGAGCCTTCGTCGAACAGCAAGACGCCCTCCTCGCCGGCACCTTACACGGAGATCTGGTGGAACACATGCACGGTCCGGCCAAGCGTTGCGTACTAAATGCCAAGGACATTGCGCGCAAAAAGATCTTTCAGGACAAGCGCAAAACCCTGCATGAAATCGGCGCGTACACCACGCTGGAAATCCTCCTCAACTCTTTTTGCGGCGCGGCGCTGGAACAACACAATGGCCGCACGCCGTCGTTCAAAAGCCGCCGCATCCTCGACTTGTTGGGCAATAACGCGCCGGATCCACGGGCGTCGTTACACAGCTCGTTTCTGCGCATGATCGATTTCATCGCCGGCATGACCGACAGCTACGCCAGCGACATGGCACTGGAAATGACCGGGCGCTCCAGTCATTGATCCGTTTGCACCCGACCGGCGCCGGTCGGGTGTAATCATTATCGAAGGTCTCTGCTAGCTATGATGCACCCTCTTTTGCGGCGTAATTCAAACAAATATTAAACACACTATAAATCCCCAGTTGCGACCCGCACTTGCAAAACACTCTGCGCAAACCTGCGACATTTGAAACAGCCCTTCCTTACGTCAAACCTAATCACCCGTAGTCCCATTCCCAAGTAATTGTAGGAATTATCCTATAACGCACCTAGAGCCATGTCCGCTCATACGAGCGTTCATACATCTGAGCTAAGGTGCGCGCTTTATTCGTGCTTGTATGGGATTTGATTATGAACTCCGTTTTTATTGTCGACGATCACCCGGTCATCCGTCTTGCCGTTCGCATGCTGCTGGAACATGAAGGCTATAAGGTCGTCGGCGAAACCGATAATGGGGTCGATGCCATGCAAATGGTGCGCGAGTGCATGCCTGACCTGATCATCCTTGACATCAGCATCCCCAAGCTCGACGGGCTCGAAGTGCTGGCCCGCTTCAACGCCATGGGTTCCTGCCTGAAAACCCTGGTGCTCACCGCCCAGTGCCCGACCTTGTTCGGCATTCGCTGCATGCAGTCCGGCGCTTCGGGTTACGTGTGCAAGCAGGAAGACTTGAGTGAACTGGTCAGTGCAATCAAGGCAGTACTTTCCGGTTACAACTATTTCCCAAGTCAGGCATTGAATCCTTTACGTAGCGATGACATTCGTTATGCTGAACTTGAATTATTCAAATCGGTCAACGACCGCGAACTCATGGTGTTACAACTATTTGCCCAGGGGCGTACTAACAAGGAAATCGCCAAAGGCATGTTTCTCAGCAATAAAACCGTGAGCACTTACAAAAAACGCTTAATGCAAAAACTCAAAGCCAAATCCCTTGTTGAACTAATCGAAATGGCCAAACGTAACGCACTCGTGTGAGAGCCCGCATGCCCAGTCGTTTAAAGGACTATTTAATAGCGTTGAGTGCAAGCCTGTTGCTGAGCTCAAACGTGTTCGCCATGGTTGGCGAATCACCGGTGTATGCCTTATTCAGTCGCACGACCGGCGAATCGTTATCGGTCACCTTCGAGGCGTCGCAACGACAGTGGTTGCACACCCGCAGCGAACTGGTGCTGGGCACCTCGGCACCGGATTACCCGCCGTTCGACATGACCGTCAGTGGCCGCGATTATGAAGGTCTGACTGCCGACTACGCCGGTTTCCTCAGCGAAGCCACCGGACTGCCGATCCGCATTCAACGATTCCCCTCGCGGGATGCCGCTATTCGCGCGTTGCTGGATGGCCAGGTCGATCTGCTCGGAACGGCGAACGGCTACGAAGCCGGCAACGCCAATCTGGCTCTGTCCGAGCCCTACGCGGTCGACCAGCCGGTGCTGGTGACGCGCGAAGGCGAAACCCGCTCCCTGAGCGAAGGCTTGGCCGGCCTGCGTTTGAGTATGGTTTATCACTATCTGCCGCTGGCCGAGGTCAAGGCGCTGTACCCCAAAGCGCTGATCACCTGCTATCCGTCGTACCAGAACGCAATTAACGCGGTGGCATTCGACCAGGCCGATGTCTTTCTCGGCGATACCCTGTCCACGCACTACATGATCAACAAGGGTTACCTCAACAACGTGCGCATGGCCAACTTCGGCAAACAGGAAGCCCAAGGGTTCAGCTTCGCCGTGCGCCGCAACAATCCGCAGCTGCTGGACGTCATCAACACGGTACTCAAAGCGGTGCCGCGCAGTGTGCGCGAGAACATCGCCAAACGCTGGAGCGCCGGCAGCGACATGTTGCTGACCGACCAGAAACTGCAACTGACCCGCCGCGAAGAGGCCTGGCTCAAGCAGCATCCCGTGGTCAGCGTGCTGGTCAACGAGGCTTACGCGCCGCTGACGTTCTTCGACGGCGATGGCAATTTTCGGGGCATCAGCGCCGACCTGCTGGAGCTGATCCGTCTGCGTACCGGCCTGCGTTTCGACATCCGCCGCAGCCGCAATGATGCCGAAATGGTCAAACAGATCGACAACCACCAGGCCGACCTCATCGCCGCGCTTCTGCCGACCGCCGAGCGCGAAGAGACCCTGACTTTCAGTCGCCCTTATCTGGAAAACTCTTACGTCCTGCTGACCCGCAAGAGTGCGGGCAGCCCGACCAATCTGGGCCAGCTCAAAGACAAACCGATCGCGATTGCGCAAGGCAATCCAATGGTCGAGTACCTGCGCCGCGAATTTCCACGCATCCAGTTGATCGAGACACCGGACACCTTCAGCGCGGTTTCGCTGCTGGCCGAAGGTCATGTTGAAGGCGCGGTGAATTCTCTGGTGATCGCCAACTACTTCATCTCTTCGCGGATTTTCGAGCGGGCGCTGCAGATCACCACCACCATCGGCACCGGTCAGGCCGCCTTTTCTCTGGCCACGGCGCGCGACAATACCGAGCTGAGTTCGATCATCAACAAAGCCCTGCTGAGCATCGCCCCCGAAGAACTGGGTGTGATCAATGGTCGCTGGCGCGGCTACACCTCGGCCTCGCAGAACACCTGGCGCAATTATCAACGCCTGTTCTATCAAGTCATCGGGGCTGCCGGCGTGGTTCTGCTGTTGTTGCTGGCGTGGAACGCCTATATGCGCCGCCAGATCAACCAGCGCAAAGCAGCGGAACGGGCGCTCAACGACCAGTTCGAATTCATGCGTTCACTGGTCAACGGCACGCCGCATCCGATCTACGTGCGTGACCGGCAAGGACTGTTGCAAAGCTGCAATGACAGCTACCTCGAAGCCTTCAACGCCAAACGAGAAGACGTGATCGGCAAAAGCGTCATGCAGGGCACGCTGAGCAACGCCTTCGAAGCCCAGGCATTCCAGGCGGACTATCAGCGAGTCATCGCCCAAGGCAAGCCGCTGGTGCTCGACCGTCCCTTGCACATCGGCAATCGGCGGCTGACGATCTATCACTGGATCCTGCCCTATCGTGACTCCAGCGCAGACGTGCAAGGCATCATCGGCGGCTGGATCGACATCAGCGAACGCCGCCAGCTGTTCGAGGAACTGCGCACGGCCAAAGAGCAGGCCGACGATGCGAATCGTGCGAAAAGTACCTTTCTGGCGACGATGAGCCACGAGATCCGCACGCCAATGAATGCGGTCATCGGCATGCTCGAACTGACGCTCAAACGCATGGATCAGCAGCACCCCGATCGCTCATCGATCGACACCGCCTACCATTCGGCCAAGGATCTGCTGGGTCTGATCGGCGATATTCTGGATATCGCGCGAATCGAATCCGGGCGCCTGAGCCTGAGCCCGGAGCGGGTCAACCTGGTCGAAACGGTGGCGTCTGTTACGCGCATCTTCGATGGTCTGGCGCGGCAAAAAAACCTGTCACTGCACATGACGTTCAACCCGCCGCAACTGGCGGTCGACGTGCAACTGGATCCGCTGCGCTTCAAGCAAGTGCTGTCAAACCTGATCAGCAACGCGATCAAGTTCACCGAGCACGGCCAAATCAGGATCACTCTCGATCTGATGAAAACCGACGATCCGGCGCGTTCATTGATGCAACTGACCGTTCAAGACAGTGGCGTGGGCATCAGCGCCGAAGATCAGCAGCGTCTGTTCGAGCCTTTTGCCCAAGCGGAGAACAGCGCTCAGCAAGCCCGCAGTGGCGCGGGTCTGGGTCTGGTGATCAGTCGCAGCCTGTGCGAAATGATGGGTGGAAAACTGCAGTTGAGCAGCCATCCCGGGATCGGCACTCAGGTGTGTATTTCCCTGCCATTGGAAACATTTCCCGCCGAAGTGATCACCCGCAAAGCCGAGCCGCCGATCAAGGCATCACTCGCCCCACTCAATGTATTGGTGGTGGATGATCACCCCGCCAATCGTCTGCTGATGTGTCAGCAACTGGAGTTTCTGGGGCACCAGTGCAGCCTCGCCGAAAACGGCAGCAGCGGACTGGACATGTGGAAAGCAGGTCAATTCGATCTGGTGATCGCCGACTGCAATATGCCGTTGATGAATGGCTATGACCTGACCCGCGCGATACGCCTGCATGAGCAGCAGAACCAAAGCCCGCCGTGCACGGTGCTGGGTTTCACCGCCAATGCTCAACCCGAGGAAATCCTGCGCTGTAAACAGGCCGGGATGGACGACTGCCTGTTCAAACCCTTGAGCCTGAGCCAACTGAGCCACTGGGTGGACGGCATCACCCCGGCACCCCAATCGCCGGCATTCAACCTGCAAAGCCTGAACTTGCTGACCGGCGGCAACCCTGCACAGGGTCAGCGATTGTTGGCCGAGTTGCTCAAAAGCAGCCGCCTCGACCGTGAAGAATTACTCGCGCTGTCGCCGCAGAACGACTGCCAGGCATTGGCGCTGGTCGCCCACAAGATCAAAGGCGCGGCACGCATTGCACAGGCTTCGCGAGTGATCGAATGCTGCGACGCACTGGAACAAGCCTGCAACCAGTCAATGTCGGCAGACGAGATTGCGCGGCGCTGTGCGGCGAGCAATCAGGTGATGCTCGAACTGGAGCAGGCGTTGCAGCAACAATTGGCATTGGCCGACCAAGGCAAAATGACTGTGCCTTAACTATGCTTGGGCGCTGAGCAGTGAGTTAAACCTTTTGGAGAGCCAGAAATGCCCAGCCCACTGCGCCCGGAACAACGCCGGTTCCCTCTGCATGTGCACATCAGCGTCATGTTTACGTTTCTATTGCTGCTTACCGGGGTGATCCTGGGACTGTTCAATTACCGACAGACCACGCAGATCATCTTGTCGAGCAGCGAAAAACTGTTCAACCGCATCGAACAGGATGTACGCGTCGACCTGCACGCCACCTATCAGCCGATTCGCCATCTGCTCAGCCTGCTGGCAGACAACCCGGCCACGCAAGCTTTGGCGCTGGAACAGCGGCTGCCTTTGCTCAGGCCATTCAGCCAGTCACTGACGGACAATCCGGATCTGGCCTCGCTGTATCTGGGTTATGCAAACGGTGATTTCTTCATGGTGCGACCGTTGCGCAATGGTGCTTTGAAAACCCTGCTCAAAGCACCGGAGGCCGCCGCGTTTCAGGTCTGGAGCATTGAGCACGGTGCCGATGGCCAGCCACGGTCGCAATCGCTGTTCTTTGATCAATCGCTCACGCCGATCAGCCGACAGGACAACCCCGAAGACCTTTATGACCCACGTACCCGCGCCTGGTTTACCAGCGCCCGACAGCAGGCCGAGCAAATCACCACCGAACCCTACGTATTTTTCTCCACCCACAATGTCGGCACCACCCTCGCCCGGCGCAGTGGCGAAAACGCCGTGATTGGCGCCGACCTGACGCTGGAAGCGCTCTCCGCGACCCTGACCAAACACGTGGTCACCCCGGCCACCGAAATCGCCTTGTTCGATGCTGACGGCAATGCAGTGGCCTACCCCGACAGCAGCCGACTGATCGTCGACGATCGCACCGCACGGCTGGCCAAGGTGACTGATCTCAGTCCGCAATTGCATGCGTTGCTGTCCGGCGCGCACAAAGGCAATCGCCTGAAATCCGAAGGTCGCCAATGGATCGTCGCCCGCAGCAGCATGCAGGAAGGTGGGCCACGAGGTTTGCAATTGGCCTCGCTGGTGCCAGAGGACGAGTTGCTGGTCGACGCCTATCGCATGCGCTGGCAAGGTGCGCTGATTACCCTCGCGACGTTATTGCTGTGCCTGCCGCTGGGCTGGTTGATCTCACGAATTCTGGTCAAACCCCTGCACGCGCTGGTCAAGGAGGCCGACGCAATTCGCAGTTTCGATTTCAATTTCCCCCTGACCCGGCGCTCGCCAGTGCTTGAAGTTGATCAATTGAGTGTGTCGATGGCGCGAATGAAAGACACGCTGGCGAGTTTCTTCCGCATCACCGACAGCCTTTGTGCCGAAACCCGATTCGCGCCGCTGTTACAGCGAGTGTTGTTCGAAACCGTGCAGATCGCCCAGGCTCAGGCAGGCCTGATCTACCTGCGCGAAAGCGACGGCAACCGCATGGAACCTTACGGGATGGTCATCGACGGCACCGCGCAAACCCTCGAAGATTTCGCTATTCAGGGCCACGACCTGCAGGCACATCAAGGTCCGGCATGGTTTCAGCAACTGGCACACGCCGACAACGTGGTGAGCAACTTAGGTTTCGAACAGGCCGGCGACCTGCAAAAAGTCTTGCTCGCGATGGCTTCGCCGCGCGTGCACCTGATCGGCATTCGCCTGCGCAACCGCCACAACGAAACCATCGGCCTGCTGATCTTGCTAGTGAACGACAGCGGCACGTCCGCCGACCTGGAAAAACTGCGACCGGATCGCATCGCCTTTCTCCAGGCCGTGTCCGGCGCCGCCGCGGTGAGCATCGAAAGCCAACGGTTGCAGGCCAAACAGAAACAACTGCTGGACGCCTTCATTCAATTGCTGGCCGGCGCCATCGATGCAAAAAGCCCCTACACCGGCGGCCATTGCCAGCGCGTGCCGGAACTGACCCTAATGCTCGCCCACGCAGCAGCCGCCAGCCATGCGCCAGCCTTCAAGGCCTATCAACCCAGCGAAGATGAATGGGAGGCGCTGCACATTGCCGCGTGGCTGCACGATTGCGGCAAGGTCACGACGCCTGAATACGTGGTCGATAAGGCCACCAAACTGGAGACCATCAACGACCGTATCCATGAGATTCGCACGCGCTTTGAGGTGCTCAAACGCGATGCCTGGATCAGCTACTGGCAAGCACTGGCCATGGGCGGAAACGAAGCACAGCTCAGCGTTTTGCGCGACACCACGTTGTTGGCACTCGATGAAGATTTCGCCTTCGTCGCCCGCTGTAATCTGGGCAGTGAGGCGATGGCCGAAGCGGATCTGCAACGACTGAATGACCTGGGCCAACGCACATGGATGCGCACACTCGACGATCGTTTGGGGGTGTCATGGGAAGAAAACCGTCGCCAGTCGCGAACCTCGGCGCCGACTCTGCCCGTGCGGGAAAAACTGCTGGCGGACAAGCCCGAACACTTGCTCGAACGCGCCGACAGCGAACTGATTCCGGAAGACAATCCGTGGGGTTTCAAACTCGACGTGCCGCGCTACAAATACAATCGTGGCGAGTTATATAACCTGAGCATCACCCGCGGCACGCTGACCCGCGAAGAGCGCTACATCATCAACCATCACATGGTGCAGACGATCCTGATGCTCAGCCACCTGCCCTTCCCCGGGCATCTGGACAGCGTCGCGGAAATCGCCGGCGGCCATCATGAAAAAATGGACGGCACCGGTTATCCGAAACGTCTGAAACGCGAAGAAATGAGCCTGCCGGCACGGATGATGGCGATTGCCGATATTTTCGAGGCGTTGACGGCGGCGGATCGGCCTTACAAAAAGGCCAAATCCTTGAGCGAGGCGCTGAATATCATGGCGACAATGAGCCACGAGTCGCACATTGATCCTGAGCTGTTCGGCCTGTTCATCAACGAAGGCGTGTATTTGCAGTACGCCACGCGCTTTCTTGATCCGCAGCAGATCGATGCGGTGGATCCCGCCAGCCTGCTGCGCAAGGCTGGCGTCAGCGCATGATCAGCAGTCGGTCAGGCGCAGAAAAATCGCCGCCAGTTGCTCGATGCCGGCCTGATCGTCAGCGCCAAAACGCGCCAGCTTCGGGCTGTCGAGGTCGAGCACGCCAATCAGGCGACCGTCCTTGACCAACGGCACGACCAGTTCACTGTTCGACGCGCTGTCGCAAGCGATATGGCCGGGAAACGCGTGAACGTCTTCGACTCGCTGCGTCTGCAAGGTTGCTGCCGCCGCGCCGCAGACACCGCGACCAAACGGAATGCGCACGCAAGCGATCTGCCCTTGAAACGGGCCGAGCACCAGCTCTTCGTTGCGGTTGAGGTAGAAACCCGCCCAGTTCAGGTCATCGAGCTGGTTAAACAGGAACGCCGAAAACTGCGCGGCGTTGGCGATGAAATCGCGTTCGTCCGCCAGCAGCGATTCCAGTTGCGCGGCCAACATGCCATAGCCTTCGAGACCCTGGCCGCTTTGTTGCAAATCAATCATGCCTTGTGCTCCAACAATTTCAGTCCCACCCAGTAGCGGGCGAATTGGTACGCGCAACGTCCGTTGCGATTGCCGCGGCCAGTGGCCCAACGCACGGCGAGGATGTCCAGCTCTTCGTCGCGCTGCCAGCTCAGATTGGCCTTGGCTGCCAACTGGCCGATCCAGTGTTCAACGACGTCGAGGAAGTGTTCTTGGGTGAATGGGTAGAACGACAGCCACAGGCCAAAGCGATCGGACAGAGCAATCTTGTCCTCCACCGCTTCGCTTGGGTGCAGCTCGCCGTCGACGCGTTTCCAGTTTTCGTTGTCGCTTTCCTTCTCCGGCACCAGGTGGCGACGGTTGGAGGTGGCGTACAGCAAGACGTTGTCCGGCGCCTGTTCCAGCGAGCCGTCCAGCACGCTTTTCAGCACGCGGTAATCTCCTTCGCCGGACTCGAACGACAAGTCATCACAGAACAACACAAAGCGCTGTGGCAGTTTGCCGATCTGCTCGACCACGCGCGGCAGGTCGGCCAGATGATCGCGTTCGATCTCGATCAAACGCAGGCCGGCTGCGGCGTGTTCCGCCAGCAGTGCGCGCACCAGCGACGATTTACCAGTGCCACGCGAGCCCCACAACAAGGCGTGGTTGGCCGGCATGCCGTCGAGAAATTGCTGGGTGTTGCGGCCCAGTTGATCGAGCTGACGGTCGACGCCGATCAGGTCGGACAGACGCATGTCGAGGCTGACTTCCAGCGGCAGCAAATAACCGCTGCGCCCGTCACGCTGCCAGCGCGCGGCCAGGCAAGTGTTCCAGTCGATCACCGGACGCGGTGCCGGCAACAACGGTTCGATCCGCGCCAGAACCGACTCGGCGCGTTCAAGAAAAGCATTCAATCGGGAATCCACGTCTTTTCCTCGGGCTCGTTCACAGTGATGATGGCGATCCAGCCACGACACACAGACTTAAAGTCCCGCACCCTGCCTTGTTACAAGGCGATTCGGGAACCTCGGTATCCATACATGATCGACTATGCTTGAGCAGCGAAGGGAAACGGAAGTGGTTCAACACCCCATGGATATCAAATTCACCCAACGGCTGTCGTACAAGCAAGCCAAGCTTACTGTGCTGGTCGGGTTCATTCTGGGCACGCTGCTCAGCCTGCTGCAAATCGGCATCGATTATGCCAGTGAAGACGCTTCCATCAACCGTGAAATCCTGTCTTTGCTGGAAATCAGCCACAATCCGGCGTCTCGCATCGCTTACAACATCGACGCCGAACTGGCCCAGGAACTCACCCTCGGCCTGCTGCGTTCGCCGGCCATCATTTCCGCACAACTGACCGATAACAACGATACGGTGCTGGCCAGCGTCAAACGTCCCGAACTGCAAAGCGGCTACCGGATGATCAGCGATGCCCTGTTCGGCGCCAAACGCCAGTTCGAAGACCGCCTCTACCTCGACCACCTGCCCACCGAATCGCTGGGGGTGCTAAGCCTTGAAGTCGACACTTACGCGTTCGGCAGCCGCTTTCTGCGCCGGGCGGAAATCACCTTGCTCAACGGTTTCGCCCGCAGCCTGATTCTTACCGGCATTCTGCTGGCGTTGTTCTACGTGATGCTGACCAAGCCACTGGTGCGGGTGATTCGCGAACTCAGCAGTCGCGATCCGCGCAGCGCAGAACCGACAACTCTGGAATGCCCCGCCGGGCATGCCAATGACGAAATTGGTGTACTGGTCAAAGTCGCCAATCAGCAATTCGAAAACATCGCCACGGAAATTCAGCAGCGCCGCAACGCGGAAAACCGCCTGACCGATTACCTCAGCCAACTGGAAACCATCGTTTCCTCGCGCACCGCTGAACTCAAGGCGATCAACACGCGGCTCAGCCAATCCAATCAGGAGCTCGAAGTCGCCCGCAGCACCGCGTTGGACATGGCCGAGGCACGCTCGGCGTTTCTCGCCAATATGAGCCATGAAATCCGCACGCCGCTCAACGGCTTGCTGGGGATGATCGCGCTATCGCTGGACGGCCCGCTGAACGCCGAACAGCAACAACAACTGGCGATCGCCCACGACTCGGGCAAAGTGCTGGTGGAATTGCTCAACGATATTCTCGATCTGTCGAAATTCGATGCCGGGCAACTGGAGCTCGAACACATTCCGTTCGACCTCGGTGCGCTGGTCGAGGACACTGCCAATCTGCTCTCACAGAATGCTGCGCCGAGCGTCGAGCTGACCTGCCTGATTGATCCGCACTTCCCCGCGCTGGTACTCGGCGACCCGACCCGGGTTCGGCAGATTGTCAGCAACCTGCTGTCGAACGCGCTGAAGTTCACCCGTTTCGGTCGCGTCGATGTGCGCTTGTCGGCCTATAAGGATGGCGTGCGCATCGAAGTCTGTGACACCGGGATCGGCATCGCGCAGGAAGCGCAGGTGAAAATCTTCCAGCCGTTTACTCAGGCTGGCGCTGGCATCACTCGGCAATATGGCGGCACCGGGCTGGGTCTGGCATTGACCTACAACCTGTGCGAAGCCATGCAGGGCCGTCTGACGATCAGTTCGGAGGCCGGTTTCGGCAGCCAGTTCTGTGCCGAATTGCCGTTGCCCAGCCATACCCGCGCGATCGCTCCGGCACCGCTGCACGGCAAAGTCCTCGCCATCACCGCTGGCAGCAGTGGCCTGGCGGAACTGCTGAAAAGTTTGCTGCCGGGCTGGGGTATCGAATACGACCAGTGCACGATTGATGATTCATTGCTGGGCCGCACGCCTGACGTATTGATCACCGATTGCCCGGAATGCCTGTTCGGCTTGCGCCCTACAATCAAGGCGCCGATTTTACTGGTCACCGCTTATGGCAGCTTTCTGCCCAGCGAAGAAGCCGCGGCGCTGGCCCCACTGCAGCAGCAGGCGCGACCGCTGGCTCGCAACGCGCTGTATCAGAATCTGCGCAGAACCTTGCAAGCGGACATCACCGACGTCGGTGACACACCTCTTGAGGCTGCACCCTCGCTTCGACGCGCTCGGGTTCTGTTGGTCGAGGACAACCCGGTCAATCAACTAGTGGCCAAAGGCATGCTCGGCAAGCTTGGTTGCGAAGTGGTGGTCGCGGCTCACGGTGCCGAGGCGTTGGATCAACTGGAATTCCATGATTTCGACATGGTGCTGATGGACTGCAACATGCCGGTGATGGACGGCTACGAAGCGAGTCGGCAGATTCGCCAGAGCGGGCGCTGGCCGCAATTGCCGATCGTCGCCCTGACCGCCAACGCCATGTCCGAAGAGCGAGAACGCTGCCGCGCGGCGGGCATGAGCGACTATCTGGCCAAACCGTTTCGCCGCGAAGAACTGGCAGCGCTGCTTGATCAATGGGTGCCGGTTACGCCAAAGCCTTGATCTGCCCGAGCAAGTGATCGAGGCCGTTGCGCAATTCGTTGAGCCGGTCGAGATCCACGCCGCTGTCGCACAACAATTTTGCTTTGAGCGGCCCGACCTGCTCGCGCAATGCTTGCCCGGCGGCGGTCAGGCTCAAATGCACCTCACGCTCATCGCGGGCCGAACGCTGGCGCTGCACCCATTGCATTTGCTCCAGACGCTTGAGCAACGGCGTCAGCGTCCCGGAATCCAGTGCCAGACGTTCGCCCAGCGCTTTCACCGTCGGTTGCTCCGGGGCGCTTTCCTGCCACTCCCACAACACCAGCATCACCAGATATTGCGGATAGGTCAGGCCGAGTTGATCGAGCATCGGCTTGTAGGCGCGAATCACTGCGCGGGATGCGGCGTACAGCTTGAAACACAACTGGTTGTCGAGCTGCATCGAATCGACGGACAGGCTGTTCATTTCAGCAGCGCTTCGATCTCGCCGTTCAGATCCTGTGGTTTGGTGGTCGGGGCGAAACGCTTGACCAGTTGACCATCCTTGCCGATCAGGAACTTGGTGAAATTCCACTTGATGCCCTGCGAACCCAGCAGGCCCGGTGCGCGTTTTTTCAACTGCACGAACAGCGGGTGCGCATCGGCACCGTTGACATCGATCTTCTTGAACAGCGGGAAACTCACGCCGAAATTCAGCTCGCAGAACTCACTGATCGCGCCTTCATTGCCCGGTTCCTGCTTGCCGAACTGATTGCACGGAAAGCCCAGCACCACCAGGCCCTGATCCTTGTAGGTCTGCCACAGTTCTTCGAGGCCTTTGTATTGCGGGGTGAAACCGCACTTGCTCGCCGTGTTGACCACCAGCACCGCTTTACCGGCGTAGTCGGCCAGGGTCTTTTGCTCACCCTTGATGGTGGTGCACGGGATATTCAGCAGGTTGTCGCTCATGGGTCGGGCTCCGCAGGAAGTGGCAAAGGGCAAACATAGCGAGCAATTAAATTGTGTGCAATTTAATTTATCGGATTACACCCCTGTAGGAGCTGCCGAAGGCTGCGATCTTTTGACGTTGTTTTTTAAAGTAAGATCAAAAGATCGCAGCCTTCGGCAGCTCCTACAGGGGTTTTATCGTGAAGTTACTCGCGTGGTTCGAGGTTCAGGCACACCGAATTGATGCAATAACGCAGACCGGTCGGCGGCGGGCCGTCCGGGAACACGTGGCCCAGGTGCGCGTCGCAGCGAGCGCATTTCACTTCCGTGCGAATCATGCCGTGAGTGGTGTCACGGATTTCGGTCATCGCGCTTTCGCCGATGGGCGCGTAGAAGCTCGGCCAGCCGCAGCCGGAGTCGAATTTGGTCTTGGAATCGAACAGTGGCTCATTGCAGCACACGCAATGATAAACACCGTCGGTTTTGGTCGCATTGTACTTGCCGGAGAACGGTCGTTCGGTCGCACTGAGACGGCAAACGTTGTACTGCTCGGGGTCGAGCATCTCACGCCATTCTTCCAGGGTTTTTTCCAACTTTTCCATCATCACACCTCAGCGGCTGAAAAAGCCCGATCTGTACCTTTTCCACGGATCGAGCGGCACGTATGATTGCGCCTCATTTGATGCCAGTCTGGCAGCCGCGTTACATGCACTCAAACGGATTTTTTGCAGCGTCACGTTCCGGCACCCGGTTGGCATGCAAATGCAGGAATCCCAGTACGGTAGTTCATACAGCGTCTGGATCGTTCATTTTCGGGATCACATCGCCATGCAGTTCAGCAAATCGAACAAGCTCGCCAACGTCTGCTACGACATTCGCGGCCCGGTGCTCAAGCACGCCAAACGTCTGGAAGAGGAAGGCCAGCGCATCCTCAAGCTGAATATCGGCAACCCGGCACCGTTTGGTTTCGAGGCGCCGGACGAAATTCTTCAGGATGTGATCCGCAACCTGCCGACCGCGCAAGGCTACAGCGACTCCAAAGGCCTGTTCAGCGCGCGCAAAGCGGTGATGCAGTACTACCAGCAGAAGCAGGTTGAAGGTGTCGGCATCGAAGACATCTACCTGGGCAACGGCGTGTCCGAGCTGATCGTGATGTCGCTGCAGGCGCTGCTCAACAACGGCGACGAAGTGCTGGTGCCGGCCCCGGACTATCCGCTGTGGACCGCGGCCGTGAGCCTGGCGGGTGGTAACGCCGTGCATTACCTGTGCGACGAAGGCGCCGACTGGTTCCCGGATCTGGCCGACATCAAGGCCAAGATTACCCCGAACACCAAAGCGATGGTGATCATCAACCCGAATAACCCGACCGGCGCGGTGTATTCCAAGGAAGTGTTGCTGGGCATGCTGGAAATCGCCCGCGCGCACAACCTGGTGGTGTTCTCCGACGAAATCTACGACAAGATTCTGTATGACGAAGCGGTGCACATCTGCACCGCTTCGCTGGCCCCGGATCTGCTGTGCCTGACCTTCAACGGTCTGTCGAAGTCCTACCGCGTGGCCGGGTTCCGCTCGGGCTGGATCGCCATCTCCGGGCCGAAACACAACGCGCAGAGCTACATCGAAGGCATCGACATGCTGGCCAACATGCGCCTGTGCGCCAACGTGCCGAGCCAGCACGCCATCCAGACCGCGCTGGGCGGCTATCAGAGCATCAACGATCTGGTGCTGCCGCAAGGGCGTCTGCTGGAACAACGCAACCGTACGTGGGAATTGCTCAACGACATTCCGGGCGTGAGTTGCGTCAAGCCGATGGGCGCGCTGTACGCGTTCCCGAAAATCGATCCGAAAGTCTGCCCGATCCATAACGACGAAAAATTCGTTCTCGATCTGCTGCTCTCCGAGAAGCTGCTGGTGGTGCAAGGCACGGCGTTCAACTGGCCGTGGCCGGATCACTTCCGTGTGGTCACCCTGCCGCGCGTCGATGATCTGGAAATGGCCATCGGCCGCATCGGCAACTTCCTCAAGTCCTACCGCCAGTAATAGGCCAGCAGTGCGCAACGCCCCGAACGTTGCGCACTGTCTGATTCGGCAACACTTCTGCGCCCCACCCTTTGCGTACGCCTTCTACACTTGCGACTCGTACCGATCACGTGCGTCTGACGTAGTCGCGACGGGTCGCGGCTGTTTGTCATCCCTGTCGGTTTACGTTGTGGGAAATGAACCTTGCACCGAAGAATTCACTGTAGGACACAGTTTGAAATAGTCACTCAGTTGAATAGCCCGCTGCAGCACCTTATATACCCCGCAGTACGCTACATCTTTAGCTTGAGGAGATTTCTACAACCATGATGCGCATCCTGCTGTTTTTGGCCACTAACCTGGCGGTCGTGCTGATAGCCAGCATCACCCTGAGCCTGTTCGGCTTCAACGGGTTCATGGCGGCCAACGGGGTTGATCTCAACCTTAGTCAGCTGCTGGTTTTCTGTGCGGTCTTTGGTTTTGCCGGTTCGCTGTTCTCGCTGTTCATCTCCAAGTGGATGGCGAAGATGAGCACCAGCACCCAGATCATCAGCCAGCCACGCACCCGGCATGAGCAATGGCTGCTGCAAACCGTCGAGCAATTGTCCCGCGAAGCCGGGATCAAGATGCCCGAAGTCGGTATTTTCCCGGCCTACGAGGCGAACGCCTTCGCCACCGGCTGGAACAAGAACGACGCGCTGGTCGCGGTCAGTCAGGGCCTGCTCGAGCGTTTTTCGCCCGACGAAGTAAAAGCCGTGCTGGCTCACGAAATCGGCCACGTGGCCAACGGTGACATGGTCACGCTGGCGCTGATCCAGGGCGTGGTGAACACCTTCGTGATGTTCTTTGCACGGATCATCGGTAACTTCGTCGACAAAGTGATCTTTAAAAACGAAGAAGGCCAAGGCATCGCCTACTACGTGGCGACCATCTTCGCCGAACTGGTGCTGGGCATTCTGGCCAGCTCGATCGTCATGTGGTTCTCGCGTAAACGCGAATTCCGTGCTGACGAAGCCGGTGCACGTCTGGCCGGTACCAGCGCAATGATCGGTGCCCTGCAGCGTCTGCGCGCCGAACAGGGCCTGCCAGTGCATATGCCGGACACCCTGAATGCCTTCGGCATCAACGGTGGCATCAAGCAGGGCTTCGCGCGCATGTTCATGAGCCACCCGCCGCTGGAAGAGCGTATCGACGCCCTGCGCCGTCGCGGTTAAACCCGGCGCAGCAAGCCAGTCGCAGTAACAAACAAAAAGGCCCGTATCTCACGATACGGGCCTTTTTTTGTCCGGGTTTTGCGATCAGCCAGCGATGGCGCGATCCACCGAGAGTTTGCCGGCGCCTTCGATCAGTACTGCGAGGCTGCCACCGAGCAGGGCCAGGGCAAATTCGTAACCGTTGTTGGCCATGAACAAACCGTTGCTGATGTGTACGGTGAAGATCGCCACCAGCGACAGGAAGGTCAAACCCAGCGCCGCCGGACGAACCAGCAAACCAATGATCAACGCCAGACCGGCGAAGAACTCGGTACCGCCCGCCAGTGTCGCCATCAGGTAGCCCGGGTGCAGACCGATGCTGTCCATGTATTGCGCGGTGCCGGACAAGCCATAACCACCGAACAGTCCAAACAGCTTTTGCGAACCGTGAGCCGCGAAGATCACACCGACAGCGATGCGCAGGATGGTCAGACCGTAACCGGCGCTGGTGAACAGAACTTTGTTGATCATTGAGCTCATGAAAGCGTTCCTTGTTTTGCGAGAAGTGTGTGTTGGTTGGCCGCTATATTAATCAGTTAATTTCATGATAAAAGCGCAATTATTCCGCCATAACAATCAAATTATTAGATCATTTCCGTGAGGCTACTTTTTGTCCTCCGGGCTCCAACGACTCCCGCTCCCGGTCGAACGCCAAGTAATACTTGTTCACGCTATTAACATAGCTGACCGGCCCCATTCCCACCTGCTCCATGGCAATGCGCTCGACCTGGAAGAACCACTGATTGGGGTTCAAGCCACGCCGCCGCGCTTCGGCGCGCATGCCTTGCACCCGCTCCGGGCCGATGTTGTAAGCCGCGAGCGTGAAGGCCATGCGCTCGCGCTCGTTGAGCTTGGGACTGTTGAAGAACTTGCGCCGGATCATCGCGAGGTATTTGGCCCCGGCCTGCACGTTCGCATCGAGATTCTGGATGTTGTCGACACCTACGCGTTGCGCCGCGGACGGGGTGATCTGCATCAGCCCGGTTGGGCCACTGCCGCTGCGCGCATTGGGTTGCAGCGCGGACTCCTTGAACGCCAGCGCCGCCAGGTTCAGCCAATCCATTTTTTGCGCGTCAGCGTGTTTTTGCAGGGTCGGGCGCAGTTTTTCCAGACGCTGGCGGTCAGCCTTCGCCAACGGATAGTGAACTTGATAGAGGCGACGGTAGATGCGCAGAAACGCCGCATCTTCGTTGGACGGCTTTTTGTAGCCGGTCAGGAAGCGATCAATGCTCGCCCGCAGCATCGAGGCGTCGCGGCGGACGAACCAGTACTCTTCGCCTGGCTCGCTGATCATCAACTGCCGATCAAAACGCAATTTCGGCAGGATCTTGCCCCAACGCTCGGCGATGGGTTGCTCGACGATGGTCAGGTGGAAAATCCCGCCCTGCACCATTTCCAGCACATCTTCGACCGCCAGTGTCGGGTCGACCCATTCGATCTTGATCGGCGCCAGTTTGTGCAGCGCCAGTTTCTGATTCAGCTGGCTGACGGCCTCCCCCGCTGCGCTGCCGGTCGGCAAGGCGAGGGTTTTGCCGGAGAGCTGTTCAACCTTGGTGTAGCGTCGCTCGCCCTTGATGCCGACCAGGATCAGCGGGACGTTGCTGGCGATCGGTTCACTGCTGGCGACCGCGTGACCCGGTTGCAGGTCGAGCAATTCTCCCGGCGCCACCAAATCACCTTCGCCACGCTGTAAGGCGCCGAGCAATTGATCCTTGGATTTGGGAATGATCTTGAGGGTGATTTCCTGACCGTCACGGGCGTGACCGTTGAGGTATTGCTCGAAGGCGCGCAGGCGATGGTATTCGACGCCGATGGCCTGCCCCTGGACTTCGCCGGAGCTGTTGCGGCTCTGATTGACCAGCACCCGCAACACGCGACTGCTGCGGATCTCCGAGAGATCGCGCACCTTGGCGGCCGGCACGGCTTGCAGCGGCCCGGGCAGGCGCGCAACCGCCGTCATCGGCAGCAGCAGCGATCCACACAACAGCAACAAAACCGAGGGACGAACCATCCACTCTCCGGAAAGAATACGGGGCAATTTCACCGCTGAACGGTCGAAATCACCGACGAAAACAGAGCGCCTGGAGCGCTGGCAAGGTGCGAGAGACTGGCACAGCGTTGGCATTGCTGCCAATCAGACGGGTCTCGCGGCATCAAAAGACAGCTTTAACTCGTTGTAGTTCTTGGCTTTTCTTATGAATCTACAGCTCTGGTATGCTTTCCGGCCTTCGGCCCGAGGTAGCAACCATGCAACTCATCGATATCGGCGTCAACCTGACCAACCCAAGTTTCGCCGACAAACACCAGGCCGTACTCGACCGCGCCTACGCCGCCGGGGTCTGCCAACTGGTGCTGACCGGCACCAGCGTCGAGGGTAGCGAACAGGCGCTGGAACTGTGTCAGCAACTGGATGAGAACGGTCAACGGCTGTTCGCCACCGCCGGCATTCACCCGCATTCGGCCAGTGACTGGAGCGCTGACAGCGCGGGGCGTTTGCGCAGTTTGCTGAAGGAATCGAACGTGGTCGCGGTGGGTGAATGCGGGCTGGATTTCAATCGCGATTTTTCCCCGCGTCCGCAGCAAGAGAAAGTCCTTGAAGAGCATCTGGCGCTGGCCGTTGAGCTGCAGTTGCCGGTGTTTTTGCACGAGCGCGATGCCAGTCAGCGACTACTGGAGATACTGAAAGGCTTCCGCGATCAGTTGCCTGCTGCGGTGGTGCATTGCTTTACCGGTGAGCAAAAAGCGCTGTTCAGTTATCTCGACATGGATCTGCACATCGGCATTACCGGCTGGATCTGCGACGAGCGTCGGGGCACGCATCTGCATCCGCTGGTAAAAGAAATCAAACGCGGACGGCTGATGCTGGAAAGCGATGCGCCTTATTTGTTGCCGCGTACGTTGCGACCGAAACCGAAGAACGGGCGTAATGAGCCGGCGTATCTGACGGAGGTGTTGCGCGAGGTTGCTCTGCATCGCGGGGAAACCGAGGAAGACCTGGCTGCGCACACCACCGCGTGCGCCCGCGCGTTCTTCAATCTCCCAACGTTGGTGTAAGCCGCAAAAGATCGCAGCCTTCGGCAGCTCCTACAGGGTGTACACCTCCCCAATGTAGGAGCTGCCGCAGGCTGCGATCTTTTAATCTTTTGACCCACATCAAATCCAGATTCCTCAGTAGCGGCACAATACTGGCACTTTGCCAATGCTGTTTCCGCTATCAGAGAAGACCTCCATGGGTGCCTGGCTTAGCAATATCTCGCTGAAATACAAATTCTGGGGGGTCAACGCGGTCGCCTTCGTCACCACTTTGTTGTTGGTGTTGTACGCCGTACACCTCGAACAACAGGCGCGCAGTCATGCGTCAAAGGCCTCCGCGCAGGCTCAGGCGCAGTTGCTCAAGGCCTGGCCGGTCGGGCAAGCGCTGCCCAAAGCCGATCAAGTACTGACCTTCAAACGCGGTGAAGCGCCGCGCCTCAACGATCAACCGTTATTGGAAATCGCCGACAGCAACGGCTGGATCGAGATCAACCCGATGCCATTGTTCGGCAAAAACCCGTTGATGGGCGCCGAGGTGTTCAGCCGTGCCGACGGTCAACGCGTCGCCGTGATCGCTCATGGCCCGAGCCTGGCGCAGGTATTCGATGAGCGTTTTGCCAACTTCGCCGTGGCCGTATTGATCCTGATGCTGGCCATGCTCGGCGCCTCACAACTGTTGATCCGCTTCCTGCTCAGCCAGCTCAACACCCTGAAAGACGTGATGCTGCACGTCGAGAAAAGCGGCGACCTCTCGGCCCGCGTGCCATTGGCCTGCACAGATGAAGTCGGGCAGATGGCCAGTGCGTTCAACGCAATGCAGGCGGGTTATCAGCGTGTGGTCACCACTGTCGCCAACACCGCGAGGCAATTGGATGTCGGCGCGGCGCGGCTGGCGGCGAGCATGGACGAAGTGCGTCACGGCATGCTCGGGCAGCAGAGTGAAACCGATCAAGCGGCCACGGCGATCAATGAAATGACCGCCACGGTCTATCACATCGCCCAGCACGCGGGCGCCACCCGCGATTTGTCGCAGACCGCTGACGGTCTGGCCGGCAGTGGTCAGCAAGTGGTGGCGCGGGTGCAGCATTCGATCGCCGGTCTGTCCAGCGGCGTGCAGCAGACTGCCGAGATGATTCAACGCTTGGCTGAGGACAGTCAGAAGATCAACGGTGTGGTCAGCGTGATTCACAGCATCGCCGAACAGACTAATCTGCTTGCTCTCAATGCTGCCATCGAGGCCGCGCGTGCGGGGGAAATGGGCCGTGGTTTTGCGGTGGTCGCCGATGAAGTGCGCCACCTCGCGAAACGTGTGCAGGCTTCGACTGATGAGATCACCACGATGGTTTCGGCGCTGCAGGCCGGCACGCGCGATGCGGTGGATTTCATGCAGGAGAGTTCGTACAAGGCCGACGACTGTGTGCAGCAGGCGCAGGAAGCTGGCGCGGCGCTGGCCGAGATCACCGGCGCGGTGGCGCAGATGCGCGAGAGCAATACGCAGATTGCCGTGGCTGCTGAGCAGCAGAGTCAGGTTGCCGAGGAGATGAATCGGGCGGTGGTGAGCATTCGCGATGTGACCGAGAACACCGTGCAGCAGACGGTGGATTCGGCGACGACCAGTAATGAGTTGGCGATGTTGGCTGGGGAATTGAGCAAGGCGATTGGGCAGTTGAAACTCTGAGGATCAAAAGATCGCAGCCTTCGGCAGCTCCTACAGGTGTACACCTTTCAATGTAGGAGCTGCCGAAGGCTGCGATCTTTTTTGTCCATCATGCCTATGAAGCCAATAGCCAACCTCGATTCGCCGCCCTCGCCGCCCCGGCCTATTCTTCATCCATACAATCAACATGGATCGAGGAGTAGCCACATCATGGGCAAACGTCACCCCAACCTTCCCGCGTGGCAATGGCGCGCGTACCCGGGCAATCATCAGCACCCGACCAATCTGGTGTTGCACCTGATTGCCGTGCCGCTGTTCATCGTGGCGTTTTTGTTGATCGTCTCTGGCGTGTTCAGCCTGAGTCTGGCCAGTGTCGCCATCGGTGTGATTGGCATCGTCGCGGCGCTGGGCTTGCAGCGCCACGGTCACCGCTTGGAGGCGCAAGCCTCCGAGCCATTCAGTGATCGCAAAGACGCGATTTCACGTTTGCTGGTCGAGCAGTTTCTGACTTTTCCACGGTTCTTTCTCAGCGGCGGCTGGTGGCGCGCCTGGCGGGAGCGTCACCGTCGGCATTGAGTCAGGCGAAGATCGTGACGGTCTGCCGACTCATGGCAATCAACTCGCCCTCCGCGCTCCACAGCTTGGCGGCGGCATGCCCGTAGCCGTCGGCGGCGTACTCGGTTTCCACGCGGTACTTGCACCAGTCCAGCGTGCTCAATTCACGTAACGGCTGGACGAATTCGATGGTCCAGGTCAGCGTGCTGCCCATGGCCGGTTTCTTCAGATGCGGCAGCAGCGACGGCGGCCACGCATCCACCAGCGCAAGAATGTGCGCCTCGGTCACTGGCTCTTCTTTTACGTCACCTCGTAAACGCACCCAACCGCCCATGTCCCGCGAAGAATTACCGGTAAACGGCAAACCGCCAATCGTCCAGCGCATCGCCAGGTGGCGCATGAATTCCGGCAACACACCTTTTATGTACGGCAGTTCCTGACATTCGTCCCAGTGCTTCATGTCCGGCGCAGGCTCAGCGGCAATCGCCACTTGCGAAGGACGCGAGGCGCCAAAACTGCCTTGCACCAGCGTGACCACCTGACCGTTCTGCATCGCCCGGCCCAGCACCTGGCTGACGGCTTTGCCTTCACGCAGCACATCCACTTCAAAACTCACCGGGACTTCCGGCTCGACCGGGCCGACGAAGGTGATCGCCAGCGAACGCACCGGGCGATCCGCCGGCACCTTGGCGCGCATGGCTTCGTATTGCAGCGCGGCGACGAGGCCACCAAAACTGGCGCGGCCCTGAGCCCATTCGGCGGGGATCGACAGTTCCGGCTGGCGGCGCACCGCATCGAGCAGATCACAAAAGCGCATGGCAACCTCAGAAAACGAAAATGAATGCAGGGATCTTAACCACAGCCGGAGAGCACCGCAGCGTCTATTCCGGTCAAATGCGCTGACAGATCAGACACCTCCGCCCCTGTAGGAGCAGAGCTTGCTCGCGAAGACGGACTATCAGGCGACATCTTCATCGACTGATACACCGCTTTCGCGAGCAAGCTCTGCTCCTACAAGGGATGTGGGTGTTCAGGATTTGAAGCAGGTGCTGCTGAGTTTTTCGAGCACACGATCGGCCTTGGCCTCGGCTTGGATCAAACCTGCCTGCCAGGTGGCGACACACGGTTGCAGATCGGTTTCCAGTTCGGCTTTCGCCAGCCACTGCCAGCAATCGTGCCAATCGCCCAGAGCCCCTTGCGCAGACTTCAAGCGTGGCAGCGCCGCTTCCGGCAGGCGATCCAGTTCTGGATACGCCTCGATGCCGTAACGCACACGCTTGATCAACAGACGCAGACGATGGCGATCATGCGCCGGATCATGCAGCGCCTGATCGAGATTCTTCCATTGTTTGCCGAGGCGTTTTTCGATGCGTTTAGCCAGACCTTTGAGCAAGCCCTGACGCTGAGACGCACGAATAAACCGTGGGAAAGCGTCGAGAATCATCAGCAGCGAGGCCACCTCGGCACTCGCCGCCAGTGCCGGATACGCCTCCGCCATCTGCGCCATGCGCCGTTGCGCCGCCTCGGGTTGATCGTGTTCGAGCAAGTAAGCCGCGAGCACTTCGCGATCGCGCCACGGCGTGGTCAATTGACCGACCGCCGAGGCTGCGTCTTCCAGTTGCTCAACCCCGGGCAAGCCACGCAATGGCCGCAACAGACTGCGCAAGCGGCGCACCGTAGTGCGCAGATCGTGCAGCGCTTCAGGATCAGTACGCGCCGTCAGCCGCGCCTGGCAACTGAGCAATCGCACTTCAATGCTCAGGATATGAGCCACCAACCGATCAACCAACGCAGACATCACTTGCTCCTTCAGAACGTCTTGGGGAGGAGTCTGGCGCTTCGTCAGCGCAGCATCCTTGCTTCAGGTCAGCCGCTTAACGGCCGGCGCGGGATTCGCGAATGTAGAAACGCGCCTTCTCGGCCTTGCTCGCACAACCTTCGAAACCTTCGAATTGCTGCTGGGTTTTGGCCGCCGTCAGCAACGACAGCGCTTTGGAATAACTGACGGTGCCGGCAAAGCCTTCGGCCTTGGCCAGATCCAGCTCATGCCACGCCGTGTCGAGCTGGCTGCCGCAACTGTCGCGGTACGCAGTCTTGCCGGCGCAACCGGCCAATGCCAGGGCGATCAAGGGCACACAGATCCAGGCTTTCATCACTTACACCTCAAAAATAGGTCAACAGTCGTGCAGGTAAGACGGTTCGGCGGCGAAAAAGTGCCTTGTGCGGCCGTGATTCTGCGGTGGCGAAAAGGATAGCCCCGCGCGGCCATGAAGTATCGAAAAAACGACGCGACTGCGCCGTTGAGCGACCTCGGCGATTGAGCCGGTTGCCCGATGGGTGCATTGTGCAAACTTGTCGGGAGGAAGCTGGATGAAAAAGCGTGTCGCGCTGGTACTGGGCTCCGGTGGCGCCCGGGGCTATGCCCATATCGGAGTCATTGAAGAAATCGAAAAACGCGGTTACGAAATCGCCTGCATTGCCGGTTGTTCGATGGGCGCGGTGGTTGGCGGTATCTACGCCGCCGGCAAACTCGATGAATACCGCAACTGGATCGAAAGCCTCGACTATCTCGACGTGCTGCGCCTGGTCGATGTCAGCTTCCGCCTCGGCGCAATTCGCGGTGAAAAAGTTTTCGGGCAGATCCGCAAAATCGTCGGCGAGATCAATATCGAAGACCTGCGCATCCCCTACACCGCCGTCGCCGCCGACCTCACCAATCAACAGGAAATCTGGTTTCAGGAAGGCTGTCTGCACCAGGCCATGCGCGCTTCGGCGGCGATTCCCAGCCTGTTCACGCCCGTGATGCAAGGCAATCGCATGCTGGTCGATGGCGGCATTCTCAACCCGCTGCCGATCGTGCCGGTGGTGTCCAGCCACTGTGATTTGATCATCGCGGTCAATCTCAACTCGACCAACCAGCGGCATTACAAACTGCCGGTGATCCAGCGTCCGCCGGCGTTTCGCTCACGTTTCGACAGTCTGATCAGTTCGTTGGGCTCGAAGATGCCGTTTCGCCGCACCCAGGCAGAACAGTTGTTGAAGCTGGAACAGGAAGCGTTGCGTGCGGAAGCGGCGGATATCAATCCGTGGCTGGAAGGCGCCGACCCCGACAATCAGCAACCGGCCGCCGCGCCTGAGCGTGAAGGCGCGCCGAAATCCGCCACTGGCTCCTTCATTATCGATAACGTCGGACCGGCCTCGTTGCTGGACCTGATCAACCAGAGTTTCGAGGTCATGCAGACATCGCTGGCGCAGTACAAGATTGCCGGGTATCCACCGGATATTTTGATCAACGTGCCGAAGCGGGTTTGCCGGTTTTTCGAGTTTTACAAAGCGCCGGAATTGATCGCGCTGGGGCGGGAGATTGCGCGGGATACGATGGATCGGTATGAGAGTGAGCAACAGCAGTAAAGATCAAAAGATCGCAGCCTTCGGCAGCTCCTACAGGAGGACGCATTGCAATGTAGGAGCTGCCGAAGGCTGCGATCTTTTAGCTATCCCACAAACTCCATAAGCCGATACCCAACCCCCGCCTCCGTCACAATAAACCGTGGTCTTGTCGGATCATCCGCCAGTTTCTGCCGCAAATGCCCCACCACTATCCGCAAATAATGACTGTCCTCGGTGTGCGTCGGCCCCCAGATATCCTTGAGCAATTGCTGCTGTGTGATCACCCTTCCCGGATGCCGCGCCAGTTGCGCCAGCACCGCGTATTCCTTGCGAGTCAGCGCCACTTCAACGCCGTCGAGCAGCACCCGCCGATAGGCCAGATCCACGGTCAGCGGGCCAAAACTCAACGCCGCTTGTTGCGCCTCCCCCGCCGGCGCCTGACGCAACAACGCCCGCACCCGCGCAAGAAATTCCTGAATGCCGAACGGCTTGGTCACGTAGTCGTTGGCGCCGCCATCCAGTGCCTCGACTTTCTGCCCTTCGCTGGCACGCACCGACAACACAAGCACCGGCGCCGTGGCCCATTCGCGAAACTCACGGAGCACTTGCTGGCCGTCCATGTCCGGCAGGCCGAGGTCGAGCACCAGCAAGTCCGGTTTATTCAGCGCCGCTTGCGCCAAGCCCTCGGCGCCGGTGCCAGCCTCGAGCACTTTGTAGCCTTGTGAGGCGAGGCTGATGCGCAGGAATTTGCGGATCTGCGGTTCGTCGTCGATGACCAAAATGGTCGCGGTCTGGCTCATGAATTCACATCAACACAAAAGATGGGCAAGAGAGTAGCGCAGTCGGCATCAGGCTTCATTGTCCATCCCCGGTTGCGCCTGCAACGGCAGGTGCAGAGTGATGCAGGTGCCGCGCCCTTCGATGCCGTCAGCGACGGTGATTCGTCCGCCATGCGCACCGACCATGCCCTGACAGATCGCCAGCCCGAGACCGGTGCCCTGCCCACCGCGATCGCCGCGTGCAGCGGTGTAGAACATGTCGAAAATCTTCGCGCGCTCGTCTTCGGGAATCCCCGGGCCTTCGTCACTGACCGAGAAGAAAATCTCGCTGTCATCGGCGCCGGCGCGTAACTCCAGACGACCGTGATTTGGCGAAAACCGTGCGGCGTTTTCCATCACGTTGACCAACGCCTGCTCGATCAGCGCAGCATGCACGAACAGCAACGGCAACTCGGCCGGCACCTCGGTGCTGACCTGCAACGGCGCCAGCACCGCGCGCAGGCGATTGAGCGAACTGCCGACGATATCCGCCGGCGACACCCAGTCCCGCGCCAGTTTCAACGCGCCGTGGCCGAGGCGGGTCATGTCGAGCAGATTCTGGATATAGCGGTCAAGGCGTTCGGCTTCATCACGAGTGCCTTCAAGCAGCTCGCGGCGATCCTCCAACGGGATTGCTTCGCCGAGCGCCAACAGGCTGTCGATGCTACCGCGCATGGCGGTCAACGGTGTGCGCAAATCGTGCGAAACCGAGGCCAGCAGCGCACTGCGCAATTGCTCGGTTTCGCCATGCAGGCGTGCGGCTTCGAGATCGTCGGCCAGTTGCGCGCGGGCCAGTGCCTGCGCCAGCGGCTGGCTCAACGCGGTCAGCAGACGTCGGCGCTGGCCGCTCAAGGTCTGGCCTTCTTTAGCGCAAACACCGAGCAGCGCCAGCGGACCGTCCTCGACCGACAATGGCCACCACCACCAACGCCCGAACGGCAACGTGCCAGTGCCCATGCCCGCTGGTTGATCGTGTTGCCAGGCCCAATCGGCGGCAGCGCGTTCGGCTTCGGTGAATTGCAGCGGCCCGCCAGTCTCGACTTTCCAGCCGCCCTGACCGTCGCGATTGAGCAGGCACAGTTGCAGATCGCTCCAGCCGTTGAGGTGTTGCGCGGCGGCGCTGATCACGGCCTGGCGATCGGTTGCGGCAGTGAGTTTGCGCGACAGATCGAGCAGCTCGGTGGTCTCTTCCTGGGTGTCGCGCAACGCCTGCAATTGTCGACGCTGACGCGCCGCAAGGTTGCCGGTGAGCGCCGCCATCAAGAGGAAAAACAACAGAGTCAGCACGTCTTCTTCGCGCTGGATGCTGAAGGAAAAATTCGGCGGAATGAACAGAAAATCGTAAGTAAGAAACGACAGCGCTGCACAGGCCAACGCCGGGCCGAGGCTGCTGCGCACCGCCACCAGCAACACCGCCGCGAGGAACACCAGCGAGATGTTCGGCAACGGCAACACACTCGACACCGCCCACGCCAAGGCACTGGCCAACAGCGTGGCGACCAGCGCCAGCGCATAGTCGAACCACACCAGCGTCAGCGGGTTGCGCTGACGCGGTTGATGCTGTTGGTGATCGCTGTCGAGGACGTTGATTTCCAGACCGTGGGCCTGGCGCAGCAAACGCGCTGCGAGACCGCCACCGAACAGTCGACGACGCAAACGCGGTCGCGACTGACCGACCAGCACCAGACTCGCGCGACGTTCGGCGGCATGCTGGATCAGGGTTTTCGCCACCTCACCGGCGCGCAACAAAACCACTTCACCGCCGAGGCGTTCGGCCAGTTGCTGAGCGCTTTGCAGGCGCAGCCGCGATTGCTCGTCGCGCACGCTGCCGTTGTCGACGTGCACCAGACTCCACGGCAAATGCCGACGCTGCGCGACACGGCTGGCGTGGCGCACAAGGCGTTCGGCCTGCGCGTCGCCATCGACTCCGACCAACAATCTGCCACGCACCGCCGGCGCGGCCTGACCGAGTTGGCGATAACCTTGCGCAAGATCGTTATCGACTTGCGCGGCGGCGGTTTGCATCGCCAGTTCGCGCAATGCAGTGAGGTTGGTCTGGGTGAAAAACGCATCGATCGCCGCACGCGCCTGCTCCGGCACGTAGACCTTGCCTTCGCGCAGACGCTCAAGCAATTCGCGCGGCGGCAGGTCGATCAGCAGCAGTTCGTAAGCTTCTTGCAGCACCCAGTCCGGCAGGGTTTCGCGCACCTGCACACCGGTGATGCCGCGTACCTGATCGTTAAGACTTTCAAGGTGCTGGACGTTGACCGTGGTGAACACGTCGATGCCGGCGGCGAGCAATTCCTGAATGTCTTGCCAGCGTTTGTCGTGGCGACTGCCGGGGGCGTTGCTGTGGGCCAGTTCATCGACCAGCACCAGTTTCGGTTTGGCCGCGAGGATGCCGTCGAGATCCATTTCTTCGAGCATCACGCCACGGTATTCCGAGCGCAGCAGCGGTTGTTGCGGCAAGCCGCCAAGGAGCGCTTCGGTTTCGGCGCGGCCATGGGTTTCGACGACGCCGGCGAGGACTTTTACGCCCTGACGGAGTTGCGTGTGCGCGGCCTGAAGCATGGCGTAGGTTTTGCCGACGCCGGGGGCGGCGCCGAGGAAAACCTTGAGCCGGCCCCGGCCATCGCGGGGCAGGTCTGCTAACAGTGCGTCGGCGCGGCCGGAGTCGCTCATGCTTGATGCTCTCTCTTCCTGATGATCGTTCCCACGCTCTGCGTGGGAATGCAGCCCGGGACGCTCTGCGTCCCACCAAAGCGGACGCGGAGCGTCCATTGATGCATCCCCACGCAGAGCGTGGGAACGATCATCTCTACAGTTTTTCCAGTGCCATGTTCAGCTCCAGCACATTGACCACCGGCGGCCCCACCAGCGGCTGTTCGATGTGCGCATCGAGCAGTTGCTGCACGGTAGCGACCGGCAGATTTCGCGCTGCCGCGACTCGCGCCAGTTGATAGGCAATTGCCGCCGGAGGCAAGTGCGGATCGAGGCCGCTGCCGGAGGTGGTCAACAGCGCCAACGGCACCGGGCCCTGGCCTGGCACCTGCAATTTGTTGGCGTCGTCGATCACCCGCGTGGCAAGTGCCGGGTTGCTCGGCGCGAGGTTGCTGGCGCTGCTGGAAACCGTGGCGAAGGCGCCGGCGGAAGGACGTGGATGGAACCAGGCGTCGCCGACGAAATCCTGAGCGATCAGGGATGAGCCGCGGACTTTGCCGGTGGCATCGTGGACGAGGCTGCCGTTGGCTTGCTCGGGGAAAGCGACCTGGGCGATGCCGGTGACCACCAGTGGGTAGGCGACGCCGGTGACCAGGGTCATCAGCACCAGCAGGCTGAGGGCGGGACGTATCATTGTGGACATTTCAAAATCCTCGAATTCGTTGGGCAAACTTTTGTGGGGTGTCAGGGGGATCGTTTCCCCCTCACCCCAGCCCTCTCCCCCAAGGGGGCGAGGGGAAAGGGAGCCGATCTCTATGCTTTTCAAAACCTGAGTTCGACTCGATAGCTCAGGTCGACGTACCTCTGATAAACCACTCGGTCAGTCCCCTCTCCCTCCGGGAGAGGGCTAGGGTGAGGGGCTCTTCCAGCCTCAAACCAAATGCAACGCCGTGAGCAGCATGTCGATCGCCTTGATCCCCACAAACGGCACCAGAATCCCGCCCAATCCATAGATCAACAGATTGCGCCGCAACAACGCCGCTGCACTCGCTGCCTGCACGCGCACACCGCGCAATGCCAGCGGAATCAGCACAACAATAATCAGCGCGTTGAAGACGATGGCCGAGAGAATCGCGCTCTGCGGGCTGGTCAACTGCATGATGTTCAGCACCCCCAGTTGCGGATAAATCGAGGCAAACAGCGCTGGAAGAATGGCGAAGTATTTGGCCACGTCGTTGGCAATGGAAAAGGTCGTCAGCGCGCCACGGGTCACTAGCAATTCCTTACCGATCTGCACCACGTCGAGCAGCTTGGTCGGGTCGCTGTCGAGATCGACCATGTTCGCCGCTTCACGCGCCGCTTGTGTGCCGTCGTTCATCGCCATACCAACGTCAGCCTGGGCCAGCGCCGGAGCATCGTTGGCGCCGTCACCGCACATCGCAACCAGACGACCGTCGTTTTGCTCGTGACGAATACGCGCGAGTTTTTTCTCTGGCGTGGCTTCGGCGAGCACATCATCCACACCTGCTTCAGCAGCAATCGCCGCAGCGGTCAGCGGGTTATCACCGGTGACCATCACCGTGCGAATCCCGAGTTTGCGCAGTTCGGCAAAACGCTCACGAATCCCCGGTTTGACCACGTCCTTGAGGTGGATCGCGCCGAGCAATTTACCGTCCGCGCAAACCAGCAACGGCGTGCCACCGCTCTGGGCGATCTTGTCGATTTCCCGCGCCAGCGCCGGGGCCAGATCCGCGCGTTTCTGACCGAGGAAACTCAGCAGCGAATCCACTGCGCCTTTGCGATACACACGTCCCTGATAGTCGACGCCGGATAAACGCGTCTCGGCGCTGAACGGCACGCCAGTCAGGGTTTCCAGCGCCGGTTCTGCTTGCGGATGCAGACCGCGCAGGTACTCGACGATCGACTTGCCTTCAGCGGTGTCGTCGGCCAGCGAAGCAAACAGCGCGCCCTCGGCCAACTCACGACCATTCACACCCGGCGCGGCATACACCGCGCTGCAGCGACGGTTACCGAAAGTGATGGTGCCGGTCTTGTCGAGCAGCAGCACGTGCACGTCGCCCGCCGCTTCTACCGCACGGCCAGACTTGGCGATGACGTTGAGGCGCACCAGACGATCCATCCCGGCAATACCAATCGCCGACAGCAGACCACCAATGGTGGTCGGAATCAGTGTGACCAGCAGCGCCACCAGAAACACCAGCGGCAAGCTGCCGTTAGCGAAATGGGCGAACGGTTGCAGCGTCACCACGACCAGCAAGAAGATCAACGTCAGGCCGATCAGCAGAATATCCAGCGCCACTTCGTTCGGGGTTTTCTGGCGTTTGGCGCCTTCGACCAGGGCGATCATGCGATCCAGGGTCGACTCGCCCGGGTTGACGGTGATCTTCACCAGCAACCAGTCGGAAACCAGTCGGGTGTTGCCGGTGACAGCCGAACGGTCGCCGCCGGACTCGCGAATCACTGGCGCGGATTCACCGGTGATCGCTGCTTCGTTGACCGCCGCGATGCCTTCGATGACTTCGCCGTCACCGGGGATCATTTCCCCGGCTTCGACGCGCACCACATCGCCCTTGCGCAGACTTGCCGCAGGCACCACTTGAAAGCTGCCATTGGCTTGTTTGCGTCGAGCGCTGAGGCCTTCGCTGCCAGCCTTGAGACTGTCGGCGCGGGCCTTGCCGCGACCTTCGGCCAAGGCCTCGGCGAAGTTGGCGAACAGCACGGTGAACCACAGCCACAGGGCGATTTGTGCGGCGACAAAGGTCGGCACGTCGGCATCCGGGAGGAAGCACAGCACGGTGGTGAAAATCGCCGTCAGTTCGACCACCAGCATCACCGGCGAACGCTTCAGCTGCCGAGGGTCGAGTTTGACGAAAGCTTGCACCAGCGCCGGGCGCCACAGGGCCGAGATCGCGGTTTTCGCTTGTTCCGGCGCCTTGACGGCGGCGGGTTTGATTGCGGGCATATTCATCATTCAGTCCTCAGAAGCCCATGCTCAGGTGTTCGGCGATTGGGCCGAGCGCCAGTGTCGGCAAGAAGGTCAGGCCGCCCACCAGCAAAATGGTCACGGTCAACAGGGTCACGAACAGCGGGCCGTGGGTCGGGAAGCTGTTCTGGCCGATCGGTGCGGTTTTCTTCATCGCCAGACTGCCGGCCAAGGCCAGAACCGGGAGGATGTAACCGAAGCGCCCGATCAACATGCCCAGACCCAACATCAAGTTGTGGAACGGCGTGTTCGCGCTCAGGCCACCGAACGCCGAGCCGTTGTTGGCACTCGCCGAGGTGTAGGCGTAGAGCAACTGGCTGAAACCGTGCGGGCCGGGGTTGCTGATGGTCGCCGCAGCACTGGGCACCGCTGCGGCAATCGCACCGAGCACCAGCACGCCGACCGGCATCACCAGCAAGGTCACCACCAGCAATTGCACTTCACGCGCCTGGAGTTTTTTGCCGAGGTATTCCGGGGTGCGCCCAATCATCAAACCGGCGAGGAACACCGCGATCAGCACGTTGAGCAACATGCCGTAAAGCCCGGCACCGACGCCGCCGAAGATCACTTCGCCGACCATCATATTGACCAGCGCCACCATGCCGCTGAGCGGGTTGAGGCTGTCGTGCATGCCGTTGACCGAACCGTTCGACGCGGCCGTGGTGGTCACCGACCAGAGCACGGTGGCGGTGGTGCCGAAACGTGCTTCCTTGCCTTCCAGCGGCGCGGTCTGTTCGACGGCAGCGTTGTTCAGGGTCGGGTTCGGTTGGTACTCGGCCCACAACGAGGTCGCGCCGCCGATCAGGAACAGCGCCAGCATGCAGGCGATGATCGCGCGGCTCTGACGCAGGTCTTTGACGTAATGGCCGAAGGTGAACACCAGCGCCACCGGGATCAGAATGATCGAGGTGACTTCGAACAGGTTGCTCCACGCGGTCGGGTTCTCGAACGGGTGCGCCGAGTTGACGCCGAAGAAGCCGCCACCGTTGGTGCCCAGTTGCTTGATCGCAATCTGGCTGGCCGCAGGGCCGAGCGGGATCACTTGATCAACGCCCTGCATCGTCACCGCATGCACATACTGCGCGAAGGTTTGCGGCACGCCTTGCCAGACCAGATACAGCGCCAGCAGCAGGCACAGCGGCAGCAGGCCATAAAGAGTGGCGCGAGTCATGTCGACCCAGAAGTTGCCGAGGGTTTTCGTCGATTTACGGCCGATGCCACGGCACAGCGCGACCAGTACGGCGAGGCCGGTGGCGGCGCTGACGAAGTTCTGCACGGTCAGGCCGACCATCTGGCTCAGGTAGCTGAGGGTCGCTTCGCCGCTGTAGGACTGCCAGTTGGTGTTGGTCATGAAACTGATCGCGGTGTTGAACGCCTGCGTCCATTCCTGGCCCGGCAGGTTCTGCGGATTCAGCGGCAAGTGATCCTGGAACAACAGAATCGCGAACAGCAGCAGGAAACCGGCGAGGTTGAACGCCAGCAGCGCCAGGGTGTACTTCTGCCAGCTCTGTTCAGCCTCGGGATCGACACCGGAGATGCGGTAGCAACCGCGCTCGACCGGGCCAAGAATCGGCGTCAGCCAGGTGCGCTGACCTTCCATCACTTTGTAGTAGAAGCGCCCGAGGAACGGCGCCGGCAGCAAGACCAACGCAAAAAACGCGAGGATCAGCCAATAGTCATAACTGTGCATAGCCGCTCCTAGTTCCGATCCGCGCGCAACAGCGCAACCAACAAATAAATGAACAGCCCCACTGCCAGTAGCAGTGACACCCCGTCCAGAACGCTCATGGAAGATCTCCGTGTTACGGCGTATTGCCGCGTGTGGGGTGATTGTCGGAAAGGAGGCTGTAAAGGAACGAGACCGAGGGGGTTGGCTGGGCATAAAGAAAGCGTAAAGAGTGGGTTTATGCGGGCGTTACAGCAGGCATTTGCGTCGTCAGGCCAGGCCTCTTCGCGAGCAAGCTCGCTCCCACATTTTGAAATGCGCGCGTCTAGACACCGCTGAAACCTGTGGGAGCGAGCTTGCTCGCGAAGACGGCATAACAGGCACCACTGCACCCAACTGGCGCATAAATACGGGCCATCCAGCTGCGAACATCCCCGATACGACCCCATTCAACTTATTACGACTTGTTTCACCGCAATGGCACGCCCACTGCACGCGCCCTCCCCCGAGCTTTCCAAACCGTTCAGGGAGCAAGCGCATGAACACACAACTCAAACCCACGCTGGGCACATTGCACCTGTGGGGCATCGCCGTCGGCCTGGTGATTTCCGGCGAATATTTCGGCTGGAGTTACGGCTGGGGCGTCGCCGGCACGCTGGGCTTTCTGGTGACTTCGTTCATGGTCGCGACCATGTACACCTGCTTTATCTTCAGCTTCACCGAACTGACCACCGCAATTCCCCATGCTGGCGGGCCGTTTGCCTACAGCCGTCGCGCCTTCGGAGAGAAAGGTGGGCTGATCGCAGGGTTGGCGACGCTGATCGAATTCGTCTTCGCGCCACCGGCGATTGCGCTGGCCATCGGCGCTTATTTGAATGTGCAGTTTCCGGCACTTGATCCGAAACACGCAGCGGTCGGCGCGTACATCGTCTTTATGGGCTTGAACATTCTCGGGGTGAAACTGGCGGCGACGTTTGAATTGATCGTCTGCGTGCTGGCCGTCGCCGAGTTGCTGGTGTTCATGGGCGTGGTCGCGCCGGCCTTCAGCTTCAGCAACTTCGCTCTAAATGGCTGGGCCGGTTCCGATGTATTCGGTGCGCCAGCGATTGCCGGCATGTTCGCGGCGATTCCGTTTGCGATCTGGTTTTTCCTCGCCATCGAAGGCGCGGCGATGGCCGCCGAAGAAGCCAAGGATCCGAAACGCACGATTCCCAAGGCCTATATCAGCGGCATTCTCACTCTGGTTTTATTGGCGATGGGCGTGATGTTCTTTGCCGGCGGCGTCGGTGACTGGCGCACCTTGGCCAACATCAACGATCCACTGCCGCAAGCCATGAAAACCGTGGTCGGCGACAATTCGGGCTGGCTGCACATGCTGGTCTGGATTGGCTTGTTCGGACTGGTGGCGAGTTTCCACGGGATCATCCTCGGCTACTCGCGGCAGTTCTTCGCCCTCGCCCGCGCCGGCTACCTGCCCGCTTCGCTGGCAAAACTCTCGCGCTTCCAGACGCCGCACCGCGCGATCATTGTCGGCGGCATCATTGGCATCGCGGCGATCTACAGCGACGGCCTGATCAATCTCGGCGGCATGACCCTCACCGCCGCGATGATCACCATGGCGGTATTCGGCGCGATCGTCATGTACATCATGAGCATGCTCAGCCTGTTCAAACTGCGCAAATCGGAGCCGAACCTGGAACGCACTTTCCGCGCGCCGTGCTATCCGCTGATCCCGATGATCGCGCTGGTTTTGGCGGTGGTGTGCCTGGTGGCGATGGCGTGGTTCAACGCGTTGATCGGGCTGATTTTCCTCGGCTTCATGGCCGTGGGCTTCGGCTACTTCCTGCTCACCGGGCAATTACGCGCCAATGCGCCGGCCGACGCCATGCTCACGGGCCAATAAGTCCCCTGTAGGAGCTGCCGAAGGCTGCGATCTGTTGATCTTGTATTTTGAAAAAGCAAAGTCAAAAGATCGCAGCGTGCCGCAGCTCCTACAGGGAATTAAGGTGCTGCGGGGATATCAGGCCTAGAATGGAACCACTGCGAAGTCGCTTCGCTCAAAAGTGGTAAGCAGCGTCGCACGGCGAAATCCTCGTCGATCGATCTGCCATTAAGGAGAGCCGTTATGCCCTGGTATGCCTGGTTGATTCTGGTCGTTGCAATCGGCTCGATCGTTGGCGGTTTGATGATGTTGCGAGACACCGCCAACAAGGTCGAACTGACCGATGAAGAACGCAAACGCGTGGCTGCACGCAACGCCGAAGCGGACGCCAAAGAAGCGCAAGACCGCTGAACCAGACCCCGCCCAATCGGCGGGGTTTGTGTTTTTTTGGACGCTTTGGACTTATCTGCATGCTTTTTAGAAGTAGAAGTACAGTCACCATTTAATTTTGTGTGGTTAAGATGGGGGCATTGTTGCGGAGAGAGTTTCAGATGCGTTACTCGCAGGACCATAAAGCCCAGACCCATCAGCGCATCATCAAGGAAGCCTCGGCACGATTTCGCAAGGACGGAATCGGCGCCACAGGCTTGCAACCCTTGATGAAGGCACTGGGGTTGACCCACGGTGGCTTCTACTCGCACTTCAAATCCAAGGACGAATTGGTGGAGAAGGCCCTGCAAGAAGCCGGCGCACAACTCGATGCGCACTGCGCCATGTTGTTTTCTGAAGAGCAACCTTTGGAAGCCTTCATCGACAGTTACCTGTCCGAATGGCACTTCACCTCGCCCCATGAAGGTTGCCCGTTACCGACCATGTCTTCGGAGCTCGGTTTGCGCGGACAGCCAAGCCCGACCACCGACGCTGTGCTTAATGCGCGACTCGAGCAAGTGCAGAACACCCTCGGTGGCGAGAGTGCCGCTGATCGCAGCATCGTGATCATGGCCACTCTGTTGGGAGCATTGGTACTTGCGCGTAGCGTCGAAGATCCTGAGCTGGCCCAGCGCATTCTCGGCGTTACGCGCGCGCATCTGAAAAATCAGCAGGACTAGTCTTTCCAGCGCTTGAACAACACGCTGGCATTGACCCCACCGAAGCCGAAGCCGTTGGACAGCGCATATTCGATTGGCATCGAACGCGCCTTGCCGTGCACGATGTCCACGCCTTCGCTCGCCGGATCCGGGTTATCGAAATTTAGCGTCGGCGGCACCACCTGATCACGAATCGCCAACAGCGTGAAGATCGCCTCCAGCCCACCCGCAGCGCCGAGCAAATGTCCGGTCGACGATTTGGTCGAAGTCACGGCGATTTTGTTTTCTGTACCGAACACACTTTTGATCGCCGCCAACTCGCCCAGATCCCCAACCGGCGTTGAAGTGGCGTGGGCGTTGAGATGCTGCACATCAGAGGCTTTAATGCCGGCCTGAGCCAGTGCCAGCTCCATCGCCCGTCGCGCACCGCTGCCATCCTCAGGCCCGGCAGTCAGGTGATAAGCGTCAGCGCTGGTACCGTAACCGACCAATTCGGCCAGCGGTTTTGCCCCGCGCGCAAGCGCATGCTCCAGTGACTCAATGACCAGCAGCCCCGCGCCCTCGCCCATCACAAAACCGTCACGACCACTGTCGAATGGACGCGAGGCACGTTCCGGCGTGTCGTTGTAGCCGCTGGACAGGGCTCGAGCTGCCGCAAAACCAGCGAGGCTGACCCGATCAATCGCCGCCTCCGCCCCGCCGCACACGGCAATGTCCGCTTCGCCCGCACGAATCATGCGCGCCGCATCGCCGATTGCCTGAACGCCAGCGGCACATGCCGTTACCGGTGCACCCAACGGGCCTTTCAAACCATGCTGGATCGACACATGACCAGCGGCCAGATTCACCAGAAATGACGGAATGGTGAACGGTGACAAACGTCGTGGGCCACGACTGTCCGTGGTGCGCACTGCATCGGCGATCGCACCGAAACCACCTACGCCGGAGCCGATGATCGTCGCCGTACGCTCCTGACCCGCAGCGTCGGTCGGATGCCATCCTGCCTGCTCCAACGCCTGCCGCGCCGCCTCCATGGCGAACAGAATGAAGCGATCCATCTTCTTCTGTTCTTTCGGCGGCGTGGCGCGATCGGGATCGAAACCGCCTTCGGCGTCCTCCGCCAGCGTTGGCACTATGCCGCCGACGCGGGTGGGCAAATCGGCGCTCACCGCTTCCGGTAGAGTGCGCAAACCAGATCGCGCGCCCAGTAACCGCTGCCAAACGACTTCGACATCACTGCCCAAAGGCGAAACCAGACCCATCCCGGTAACTACAATTCGACGCTGATTCATACCGCGCTTTCCTCTGACCAACTTGCAAGGGACTTACTTATAACGACTGGCCGCAGCACTGCGGGACAGGTTCGGCGCCATGACATGCCGGGCCGCAACGAAGGCTTGCCATTCGCCAGCATCAGGCAGGGAAGGAATGGTGATCAATTCGCCCTGATCCAGACCGGCCAGTGCAGCATCGACCATCTCGCCCGCGTCCATGACCATTTCTGCAGGAATACCGCTGGCATCGATTCCGGAACGTTCCCAGATTTCGGTACGGGTCACGCCAGGCAGCACGGCTTGAATCTTGACGCCAGTGCCGTCGAGTTCGGCATGCAACGATTGAGTCAGGCTCAACACATAAGCCTTGCTCGCACTGTACGTGGCGTTGAAACGCTCGGGGAACAGCGCCACTACTGAGGCGATATTAATAATCGTGCCGCGTCCGGCTTTGGCAAAACTCGCTGCCGCAGCCGAAGCCAAACGAGTCACCGTGGTGACGTTAAGCTGAATCAGACGCTCGAGCTTATCCATATCGGCATTGGCCAACAGACCATCAGCGGCAACCCCGGCATTGTTCACCAACAGGCTGATGCTTGAGTCGCTGCGCAGACGTTGCTCGAGTTTGAGCACATCATCCTTTTGTGTCAGATCCGCTTTGAGCACTTCAACCTGAATGCCGTGGGCGTCACGTAATTGAGTGGCGGTATTTTCCAGACGCTCTTTGTCGCGAGCCACCAACAGCAGATCAAAACCACGCGCGGCCAACCTTTCTGCGTAGATGGCACCGATGCCGGACGATGCGCCGGTGACCAGAGCAGTACCTTGGGGCTTAACAGCATTCATGACGGTGCTCCTGAAATTCACAAAGGGAAAATGGGTTTCGATCATTGATCGTGAAATTATTATAGGCATAATTTTAACGCAATATGATAGCCGTAATTTTTAGCTGTCCGACGAACGCCTCCGATATCCTCACGCTGAATCCTCACCCCAGAAAACAGAAAGGCCGGTCAATGACCGGCCCCATGGCGTTGAACAATCAGCTTAGTTCACTTCCAGCTTGTCACGGTTGCGATCGAGGATCGCCTTGCCGATGCCTTTCACTTCCAGCAATTCATCCACCGATGCGAAAGGACCATTTGTTTCACGATAGGCAACAATCGCTTGAGCCTTGGCTGCCCCGACACCCGTCAGTTCCTTCTGCAAGGTCGCCGCATCCGCGTCATTAAGATCAAGTTTTGGATGCACTGGGATCGCTGCCGTCTCGATGACGAGAGGCGCCTTTGAAGTCTCTGCGCTCGTCGATGGCGCCGCTACGGCGGCGATCGAGACGCTGGTAAACAGAGCAAAAATCAGAGAATAGAAGTAACCGGTACGCATAGTTGAAGCTCCATGACATCGAATTGAGAAGCAGCTCTTCCCAAGCTGCTTCTCAACCCTAGGTCATGGTGGGCACCTGTCAAAAGTGTGTACGTTACTGGATGTGAAACAATCAGGGCTCGAGGCGGCGTTGCTGGTAGATCCAGTCAACAATTTCGCCGTCGGGGGCATAGCCGCTGACGGTTTCTCGCAGGAGCTGACGAACTCTGGAGTAATCATCTTTTTCAACGGCCAGAAGCAGTTCACACAATCGCGTTTTCAATACGTCCCAAGGCAGGTGATCTTCATTGGCGGTCATGATCATCGGGTGGGGGGTTGCGGCAACGTTATCGCCGATTAACAGCTCCTCATAGAGCTTTTCGCCCGGGCGTAACCCAGTGAACTCAATGGAGATATCACCCTGGGGATTACGGTCGGAACGAATACTCAAGCCAGACAGGTGGATCATCTTTTCTGCCAGCTCGACAATTTTCACCGGTTCGCCCATGTCCAACACAAAGACATCACCTCCCTGCCCCATCGAACCGGCCTGGATAACCAGTTGTGCGGCCTCCGGAATAGTCATGAAATAGCGGGTGATTTTCGGGTGGGTAACGGTCAATGGTCCACCGGCCTTGATCTGACTGTGGAACAGCGGTATCACCGATCCGGAGGAACCCAGCACATTGCCGAAGCGCACCATTGTGTAGCGAGTTTTATTCACTCGCGAAACGTTGGCCTTGTCGCCGAAGAACACAGGAGCAACTTCGCGGCTGAGGGCCTGAAGTGTGAGTTCCGCCAGGCGCTTGGTACTGCCCATCACGTTCGTTGGCCGTACGGCCTTGTCAGTCGAGATCAACACAAAATTGGAAACCCCTGACTGCAAGGCTGCCTGCGCGGTGTTGAGGGTACCTATGACATTGTTCAAGACGCCTTCGGCAACGTTATGCTCAACCATTGGAACATGCTTGTAAGCGGCCGCGTGATATACCGTATCGACCCGCCAGGTGGTCATTACATCAAGCAATTTATTCTGATCACGAATAGACCCGAGAATGGGTAGTAACCTGACAGAACCTGACTCCCGACACCCACGCCGCTCTAGCTCCGAAAGTATGCTGTAGAGATTGAACTCGCCGTGTTCAAACAGAATCAGCGCTGTCGGATTCAGTGTAAATATTTGCCGACAGAGTTCCGAACCTATCGAACCGCCCGCTCCGGTAACCATGACGGTCTTTCCCTTGATACAACGCTCCAGCAAGTCAGCTTGCGCAGGAACCGCATCACGACCTAGCAGGTCGGCAATATCGACCTCCTGAATGTCTTCGACCTTTACCCTGCCACTGGCCAAATCCGTGAAATTCGGAACGCTACGCACGTGGAGCGGAAAACTCTCGAGCAGGTTGAGAATCTCCCTGCGACGTGCTCGCGTTGAAGATGGCAGAGCCAGCAGTATTTCCTGCGCGCCCGTCTCATCGATCATTTGTTGAATATGCTTGGGCTTGTAAACCTGAAGCCCGGAAATTGAACGATCAGCAATTCCGGCATCGTCATCGATAAACGCGACCGGGCGCATGACGCGCCCCATTCGCAGCGCCGCAACAAGCTGATTGCCGGCAACGCCCGCACCGTAAATCGCAACTTTGATAAGCCCGTCATCCCGAGTGGTAAACGGTACGTGCTGGGCGGTATTGAACCAGTCACCCATGAAGTATTGGCGCATGCACAGGCGCAAGCCGCCGATAATGACGAGGCTGAGCCACCAGTAATTGAAGATGATCGAGCGAGGAATGACAGCTTGATGATTGCTGTACCAATAAACCACCAAAGCGAGAATCAGCGAGGACAGACTGACGGCCTTGATAATGGCGATGAGCGCATCGTTACCGAAATAACGCATGACCGCTCGATACATACCGAAACGGATGAAAAGTGGCACCGCGACGACAGGAGCACAGGCAAAAAGCCAAAAATGGACTTTGAAAGGATTGTACATGTCGTCGATACCCAGACGCACGATGAAGGCTAGCCACAGCGCAAGCCAGACGAGCACGACGTCTGTCGCAACCTGAATCAGCCTTTTCTGCCTGCGCGGCAGCCCCAGCAATAGAGTCCGTACCTTATCCATTACACCTCTCTGAGCGCGACGCCCACTCCTTGACCACAGCGACCTTCATTGTACCCACCTCGCTGGAACAAGCAGAAACGAATAAAGCACTATCCAGATAATCACACTGAGCGGTACAGTTTTTGCTTTAACCGCCGAGCGAGCATTTTATGAAAAGCCTCGCTACAATCCTAACCTAAGCGGCACAAGGAAATGGTCGTAAAATTGACGCCTCATGCAAAACTTCGAGCGTCTGCTGGCGTGTCTCGCTGACATTTATGACTGCCCGGTCGCATTTCAATTGACAATCCAATCGAATTCACGAGCTAAAATGTCCAAAAATCTTACTGCTCATACACAGTCTGTGGACGCGACGCGTCGGAGTTCATTAAAGAATCAGCGCCCTGTCGTCATATGGCTGACCGGACTGAGTGGCGCCGGGAAATCCTCAGTGGCAAATGCACTGGAACTGGCCCTATGTGAAGCAGGCCACCACACGTATCTGCTTGACGGGGATAATCTGCGAATGGGGTTGTGCAAGGATCTGGGTTTCAGCGACGACAGCCGCGTGGAAAACATCAGGAGAGTTTCCGAGGTTTCAAGGCTTTTCATCGATGCCGGCCTGATAGTCATCACCGCATTTATTTCCCCGTTCAATCGAGACAGGCAGCTGGCGCGTGAAGTGATCGGCAGTGAGTCGTTCATAGAAGTATTCGTAGACGCTCCACTGTCCGAGTGTAAAAGAAGGGACCCTAAGGGCCTCTACAAGAAAGCGGAGCAAGGGCTCATCAAGAATTTTACTGGCATTGACTCTGCCTACGAAGCCCCGAAAAATCCCGAAATTCACATCAACACGCTCGATGACGATGTGAATACATGCGTAGCGCAAATCCTCAAGTATTTGAAAGAAGTGTACATATGAGTTCTCTCGTTATTATCGGAGCCGGCTTTAGCGGGACCGTGGCAGCGATTGAATTTTTACGGACCGCACCTGAGGGCTCAGCACTCATCATCCTCAATCGTTCAGGACAATTGGCCAGAGGACTTGCCTATGGCACTAACAGTGCCATACATCTTTTGAATGTACCTGCCGGTAATATGTCAGCAATTGTCACTGAGCCAGACTCCTATCTGGATTACTGCAAATCACAGAACGAGGACATCACTTCAAATTGCTTTACCCCCAGGAAAATGTACGGCGAGTATCTGGAGTCATTGCTGACCCAGGCAGAAGCAGACGCGAGGGGACGCGTCGATTTCAAGCAGATCACCGGCAACGCCAAACGTGTTTCTGCCTTTGAACAAGGCGCGAAGATAGAGCTGGATAACCGAGAAGAGATCTTCGCAGATCAAGTCATACTCGCGCTCGGGCATTTCCCTCCCCTCTCTCCTTCCGCGTTACAACCACTACAGGATTCGCCCCGGTACATTAAGGATCCTTGGTCGAAAGATATATCGAAGCTGCGGGACAGCGACGCGTCAGTCCTGTTGGTCGGTGGTGGATTAACAGCGCTTGATGTGATCTCGAGTTTGAAAAAATCGAATCATTCAGGCGACATCATCATGCTTTCCCGGCGTGGCCTACTTCCGATTCCACACAGAGTCAGCAGAGGCGCTACACACTCGCACCCTGCGCTTGTTCAGGAACTGACGCAAAAAACGCCGGACATTCTGTGCTATTTCCGCATCATCAGGAATTACATAAGCAACAATCCGGAAATGAATTGGCGGGATGTCATCGCAGCGATTCGCCCGGTAACAACGACACTTTGGTTGAAGCTTCCCGACAAGGAACGACGTCGATTTTTACGCCATCTTCAACCCTACTGGGATGTTCACCGTCACCGCGTGGCGCCGACGACCTATGCGGTATTTGACGAGAGCCTCAAAGCAAAAAAAATAAAGACTCTTGCAGGACGCGTGCACTCCGCCGAAGAGAACGAACACGGTGCCAGGGTATCAGTCAGACTGCGTGGTGACGAACACCTGACAGAACTGAGCGTCACATACATCATTAACTGCACCGGCCCGAACTCAAACCCGTCTCTTATAAATGAAGCGCTGATCAGGAATCTTGTGGTTGAAGAACTGGTCAGTACTGACTTACACGGACTGGGAATCAACGTCAATCGCGACATGGCGGTGATTGATCCATCAGGAAAAGCGTCAACCTGGCTAAGTTATGTAGGACCGATGCTCAAGGCGAAACTCTGGGAAGCGACTGCGGTTCCCGAGTTACGCATTCACGCATCAGCCGTTGCAAAAAAGGTGGTTAAACTGTTCTCTCAAAGCAGCCCCACCTCAATCTGATAGGCTAAAGAGTGAATAACCCGCTCACACCCCGATCAATATGAATAAAAAACATCATTCATCGGGCGTGAAACATGGCCAAAACTTCTGCCCCTGCGCAACATCGTATTTACTGAAACACGGAACCAACGGACTCAGCTTTTGAAAAACCAGAAACCTTTCAACGCCCCTGACGCTCCGTTGCCGGTTGGTAAACGCCATCAGCACCGTTCAAGCCCGGTAGTCGGCGTGCTTCTCTGCACATACAATGGTGAGCAATACATTTCTCAACAAATCGACTCAATCGTCGATCAGTCCCACCAAAACTGGAAGATATACATCTCTGACGATGGCTCAACGGATAGCACTCTCCAAATACTTGAGGGCTATCAACAGAAAATCGGCCAAGAACGACTTCAAGTCTTCCAGGGCCCTAAAGCTGGATTTGCCAAAAACTTTCTGTCAATGATCAATCGCGACGAGATTGAAGCAGATTATTTTGCCTTCTCCGACCAGGACGACATCTGGCTCAAGGACAAACTGGAAAGAAGTTTAAACTTCTTCTCCGATGCATCAGCTGATGGCCCCACCTTGTATTGTTCACGGACCATTCTGTTCGGAAAAAATAATTCAAAAAAAGAAACCTCTCCGTTATTTAAAGCCCCGCCCAGCTTCAAGAACGCACTGGTACAAAGCCTGGCCGGTGGCAACACTATGCTCATCAATGGCATAGGCCGAGAACTATTGAAGGGCGTTAGTAGTAAATTCGAAATTGTTTCTCATGACTGGATTACCTACTTAATCATAAGCGGATGCGGCGGACAGGTAATCTACGACCCGGAACCAACCGTTCTCTATCGACAGCATGAAAACAATTTGATCGGTGGAAACATGAGTCTCCAAGACCGTATCAATCGCTTGAGAAAAGTACTCGGTGGTAGTTTCATCGAGTGGAATGATAACAACCTGCTTATCATCAACTCTCTGAAAGTGACACTGACCGACCAGAACAAAACGACGCTGGAGTGTTTTGAGTTAGCAAGGAAGAGTTCCTTTCTCAAACGTATCGCACTGATAATAAAATCCGGTGTATATAGACAAACCGTAGCAGGAAATATCAGCCTTGCCATCGCAACCGTCCTGAACAAACTCTGAAAAAACCTGATCCATCGTATGTAAAAAATATCGCATCGCTTGCCGTCGAAAATTTGACGTCTTTTGTGCATTCGTGTACCCGTCCTTCACGCTGGCTCCAAAAGCTAAAAATTCATTCCAGCAGTGCAATAGTCTCCCGCATATCGTAAAATCCAAGGTCGAATCGGATTGAACCGACGGACATTTTAGCTAACGCGATAATGTTACAGATAGCTTTGGAAAGTACCTCGAGTCTGGAGACCACAAATGAAAGCCGTAATTACAGGAATCACTGGTCAGGATGGCGCCTACCTGGCGCAGCTCCTGCTTGAAAAGGGCTATACCGTATTTGGCACCTATCGCAGGACCAGTTCTGTCAATTTTTGGCGCATTGAAGAGCTAGGCATCGAAAACCATCCCAATTTGCATTTAGTCGAATATGATTTGACTGACCTCTCCGCCAGCATTCGTTTGCTGGAATCGACTGAGGCCGTTGAAGTTTACAACCTGGCGGCACAAAGCTTTGTCGGGGTATCTTTTGATCAACCGCTGACCACAGCAGAAATCACCGGATTGGGCGCGGTTAATTTGCTCGAAGCCATCCGGATTGTTAATAAAAAAATTCGTTACTATCAGGCATCCACCTCCGAGATGTTTGGTAAAGTTCAAGCGATCCCGCAAAAGGAAGACACGCCTTTCTATCCGAGAAGCCCATACGGTATTGCCAAGTTGTACGCACACTGGATGACCATCAACTACAGAGAGTCGTATGACATTTTTGCTACAAGCGGAATTTTGTTCAACCATGAATCACCGCTACGCGGCAGAGAGTTTGTGACTCGCAAAATCACCGACTCTGTAGCAAAAATCAAGCTTGGCAAACAACAAACTGTTGAACTTGGAAATATGGATGCCAAGCGCGACTGGGGTTACGCTAAAGAGTACGTTGAAGGTATGTGGCGAATGCTTCAGGCGGAAACGCCGGACACCTTCGTCCTCGCCACTCATCGTGCAGAAACAGTCCGCGACTTCGTGTCGCTGGCCTGTAAAGCAGTGGATATCAATCTTGCGTGGCAAGGAGACAATGAGCAGGAAAAGGGAATTGACACGGCCACAGGGAAAACAATTGTATCGATAAATCCGAAATTCTATCGCCCAACCGAGGTGGATCTTTTGCTAGGCGATGCCAGCAAGGCAAAGGAAACTCTTGGCTGGGAGGCTAAAACATCATTGGAAGAGCTATGCCGTATGATGGTCGAGGCTGATATGAAACGAAACCAGCTAGGGTTTTCATTCTGAAGAAATAACGTGCCCTCTTCTGGCTCATCAATCTTGGGGCACTTAGGAGATGAGCCAGCCGGCTTCACACCTGAGGTGACAGCATTGAAAAAACTACTTTTAACCGGCGCCAACGGATTTGTCGGTAGCGCTTTAATTGAACACCTGCTTATTGCCGGGTATCAAGTCACCTGCACGACCACTTCTCCCCCGAGATCTCAGCCAAGCGAATACGAATGTATCAATCTGGATATTCGTGACAAAAACGCTGTTGAAGACACTGTCAGAAAAGTCAAGCCGACTCACCTTATCCATTTAGCCGCTATCTCCAATGTTGCGACCAGTTTTCGTGACCCTTATTTGACATGGGAAACGAACGTCCTCGGAACCATTAACATTCTGGAAGCGATTAAAAATCAAGCGTCCGATTGCTTTTCGCTGTTCGTAAGCTCATCTGAAGTATATGGCTCAGCCTTCAAAAGTAATATTCCTCTTGATGAGGAAAGCAGATGCCTCCCTCTTAATCCCTATGCGGCCAGCAAACTGGCGACCGAAGCGGCGATCGGGCAATATTTTGCAACTTCCTTGAGAGGTGTGATTACCCGCCCCTTCAATCATATTGGCCCCGGGCAATCGCCTGACTTTGTGACAGCATCTTTTGCCAAGCAAATCGCAATGATTGAATGCTCCAGGCAAGAGCCAATCATTCATGTTGGGAATCTTGATGCCAACAGAGACTTTTTGGATGTGCATGACGTCTGCCGTGCGTATATAAAACTGTTAGAGCATGAGAAAAACGACTTACCGCATAGCATCTACAACATATGTTCAGGGAAAGCACACAAAATCAAGAGCCTTCTCGAAATCATGCTCAGTCAGAGCGATACGAAGATTGATATAAAACTTGATCCAACGCGGCTCCGACCTTCCGACATACCTTTTGCTGTTGGTTGCAAGAAAAGAATAATCACTGACATCGGTTGGCAACCAGAAAAATCTATCGACGAGGCACTGGCATCACTTCTGAATTATTGGAGAGATCGCTCACAACAAACCTCCCTCCTAAACCATGCTTCTTGAAATGGCATGCACAGACCTCCGAAGCTTCTGCTGCCAGAGAAGCGCATCTCAGGAATAAATTAGATGTTAATTCCAGTAATTTTGAGTGGTGGAAGCGGAACGCGGCTTTGGCCACTTTCACGCAAGGACTTACCAAAGCAGTTTCTTGCACTGGTTGATGAAGAGCAAACGCTATTTCAGCAAACGCTGGAGCGAGCTGCCCGTTTACCGGAGGCACATGCTCCTATTATTGTTTGCAGTGAAACTCACCGTTTTGTGGCAGCAGAGCAAGCACGGGCTCAGCTGGAAGACAAACCCGCGGCAATCATTCTGGAACCTGTAGCGAGAAACACAGCGCCTGCAATTACTGCTGCGGCCCTACTCGCTCAAGAAATTGATGTTAACGCTAACATCATCGTATTCCCGGCTGATCACATTATCTATGACAGTGACAGCTTTATAAGGGCGGTTTCAGAGTCGTACGAACTTCTTGATAAAGGCTACCTCTTAACGTTCGGCATACGCCCTCAAACCCCTGAAACAGGCTTTGGTTATATCCGCCGTGGCAAGGCAGTCAGCACCTCGGCTTTTGTGGTTGATAAATTCGTAGAAAAACCCGATCTACCAAAAGCCATTGAGTACGTGGAGTCCGGCAACTACGACTGGAATTCCGGAATCTTCATGTTCAAGGCAGCAGATTTTATAGATGAGTTATCTCGCTATGCGCCGGATGTCTTGACCACTGTCAGCAATTCAATAAAGAATTCCGACAAGGACATGGATTTTATTCGACTGGAACAAGCCTCGTTTGAACGTTCACCGGATGTATCCATCGATTACGCGGTAATGGAGAAGACAAAAAAAGCCGCCGTTATACCTGTTGAATGTGGCTGGAACGATATTGGTTCCTGGTCGGCCCTTTGGGAGGTTTCACCAAAAGATGAAAACCAGAACCATATAAAAGGCGACGTTATCACGATCGATACGGGCTCGAGTATGATCATGAGCCATGACCGTCATGTAATCGCTACCGTGGGAATCGATAATTTAATCGTTGTATCTACTCCGGATGCAACATTGATAGCAGCCAAAGATAAAGTACAACATGTAAAGTCAATAGTAGACAAGCTCAAAGCATCGAATCGGACCGAACACCTTTCGCACAGAATCGTTTATCGTCCTTGGGGATGCTACAACTCAATAGACTCCGGGGCCCGATTCCAAGTAAAGCGAATCATCGTTAAACCTGGCGCATCGCTTAGCTCACAAAAACACTATCACAGAGCCGAACATTGGATCGTTGTTTCGGGGACTGCGGAAGTGACGTGCGACGACAAGGTAATACTATTGTCGGAGAATCAAAGCACTTACTTACCATTAGGCTCAGTCCATCGTCTACACAACCCAGGGAAGCTACCGCTTGAACTTATTGAAGTTCAGTCAGGAAGTTATCTGGGAGAGGATGACATCGTACGATTTGATGATATTTACGGGCGAAAATAATAAAAAATCAGTTAGCCCAAGCCTGCTGGGCTAACTGAATAATAAACAGCCAAAACTTATCTTCTACATCTCGTTAAAGTCGTGAATACTCACTCGGCATTAGCCGACTTATATCTATCCAGCAACCTGCGATGCCAAGGCTTCTTAGGAACGGCTGCGATATCATAAGAGATAAACGCCAATATCAATTGTAATCCGGTTAAGACTGGAAGTGCAGAGAGCATCACTGTACCCGCTGGAGTGACCGCTCCTTTATTTAAGGACGATATCCACTCTCCCACCCCGAAGACAACACCAAACACCATCAAAGCGACACCAATGGGCAATTCAAAAGAAGCGATAGACAAATCCCTCAGATAATAGTTATAAAAAATTCTCTTGAAAAAATTTCGACAATGTTTCATTAGAAACTCGCCGACAATTTTCGAGATTTTTAAATTACTGACCTCATCGCCGTACGTTGCATCCATAGGAACATCTTGCACTACAGCGCGAAGGATATTCAGACGAAAGAGAATATCGGTTTCAAAAAAATACCGTTTACTTATTTTTTCAAACGGCAAATGCTTCGCCACGTCAGCATGGATGGCGGTATAACCATTAGTGGGATCAAAAAGATCCCAGTATCCGGAGGAAAATTTAGTCATAAAAGACAGGACTGCGTTTCCAAAGATCCTGATACCTGGCATTGCACGTAATTCTTCAAGATCATAGAAACGGTTACCTTTGGTATAATCCGCCTCACCTGCCAGAATTGGATTCGCAAAGAATGCCACAAGCGACGGATCCATCTGACCGTCACCATCAACTTTCACTATAACCGTAGCACCATCGGCGATTGCCTGCTTATAGCCCGTCATTACAGCACCACCAACGCCCAGGTTGATGTCATTGTATAAAACAGTTACACGAGGATCTGTACACGTTTCCTTTATGTAATCCCCGGAAGCTTCTGGGCACTTATCATCCACCGCATAAATTCGCCACACTTCATCACCAAAACCGGCGATAACCTTTTCTATATGCGCGCGGACTTTAAAGCAGGGAATAACGACAGCTATTTTATCTCGATTTTTGTTCATGACACTCTCATCATCTAAATATACAAGTGAGTTTAGTGCACCGAAATCACTTCTACCGAAAGCGAGGAGAGTGCAACACCTAACGCTCTGTTCGACCCAAGCGGTTTTAAAGGTTTTGACGACACCAAAATATTCTGTGTAGGCTCGTTAACATCAAGCAAAAACTCGTAATCTGATCCGACATCACTCAGCTTGATAGAGGCCATAGAGCTTCCAATTTTAACCTCAATCGGCTCCATCGCGTTTTCTTTAAGAACCCATCCTGACAATTTGACCTTAAGCTTCCCGGAAACCTCCTTGGGAAGCCTTATAGAAGCTACCGCCTGTGATGTCCAAGCCCCCCACTCCTCAGCCACATTGAATCCTTGATACACGCTACGGTTTGCGCTTTTCTTAAGGTCTACGGAAATCTTTTCGCCAACCCCAAGCGATCCTTCACTTTCGACAAGATATAGCCGCAGCGGCCGCAGGTCAGCGATCAAGGTCGTTTTGACTTCAAGATCGTATTCCCCATCAACCACAAGCCAGTTCGCGCCGGCGATATCCCGATTGGAAATAACGGATCCCTCAGCCCGATCAAGTGGCCAGGCTGCTTTCCCCAAGTTAAACAACGCATAAGACTCCCGGCCAAATCGCTCCTGTGAAACCACTACGCCATCACCATAACCACCGGCACTAATCAGTTGCCCGAGAATCCGGCTTTTTCCAGACACATCTTTATTGGCAGATAAATGAGTCAGAACCCAGGAATAATTCTGTGCCAGCCCGCTACTCAGTATTACGAACAAGAATATAGAGTATCCACGAGTGAAATTTTTTGTGTTACCTAAACAATAAATTATGCCGACAAACAAGAAAGCATAAAGCACATAACCCCAATGCCGAAACTGAAAGTTGTAGTTCCAGAGATACCAGTTTTTGCTATTAAAAAATGCAAAAAGCATCGGATTATCCCAAGGATAAATCTTAAAAAAACCATTCACTATCAGTAACGAAAAGACCACCGCCAGCAAAGAAATACCCAGCATCCATTTTTTGGTTTTCTCTGTGCATTGAGCCACCGCATAGAAGTAAAGGACAGGCAGCAATGATAGCGCGGGGCCTAAGTAACGTCCGTGCAGTCGGAGAGCTTCACTCTCTCTCAGCAAAGCAGCGCCCGCAGTGAACCAGGCTGTCATTGCCACATGCACGCCTATAAGGGCCAATGCGAAAACAGCAAGCATCAGTTTTTCAGGCGCAGGCGATTCCGAGTCCGAAGGCCGAAAAATTCCCCGACAAGTGCCTGCGACCGCCCAATAAATGACTGGAGAAAAAACCAGACAAATAACGACTACATGCACAGAAAAGTACAGGGCAAACGATAGAATTTTTTTTACGAATGTGATCTGCCCATTTGTGCTTTCAATATATTGTCCATAAAAGGAAAGCCCCAATGCATTAGACGGATTAAAGCTCCAGACGTCGCTCACGGCGCCCCAGATCGCGAGAACTGTAAAATAAACAAATACAATCAGTACAAGTGCATGGAGAGCGGCATTTTTCAAAAAACCGCCTCGATTACTTGCATATTGAAATACACCCATCGCGCCGATGGCGGCGAGCATGATTGCTAAGGCATGAGGTTTGATAAGTATCGCGACGGCTAACAGGCAGCCAACCATAACACTGGCGAAATAGGGGCGAATTGTATAGGTGCGAACCATCAAATAGCCAATAATCGATGATATGAACACTAACTCGATTTCCGGCATAACAGAGTAGATGTATATCTGAGAGGGCATCATTAAAAATGCGCCAACTCCAAAAACACCGCATTTACTGCCGACAGTGGGCGATACCGTTTTATACAGCACAAACGCCGAAATTATATATTCCGCCACATGCACCAATCTATAACCGACAACAAATTGATCTTGAAACAAATCATAAAAAAAATGAACAAATGCAAAGTACAACAAATTCGAAAGTTGCTGCAGTTGCGGATCACGCTGATGAATCAATTGTAAATCGGAAGAAAATTTACCACTGATAAAATATACATACTCATCAGACGCGAATATGGGCGTACCGGCAATCGCCGAGAACCCAAAATAAAACATCGCTGCGATCAGCAATAAATATGGCAAAGAAACCGCGAATTTGTTGCCAACCGGATTAATTATCATCACCCTTTACCCAGCTTGAAATTTCTCTTTGTCATATGCCTTTCGGCATATGACAGTCCTTTTCTTTGACAAATAGACTCAGGAAATCATTTTCCGAATCGAGGCCACTCTTTCTGCATATCTAAGACCTGTCTGTCTGTAGCTGAAGCTTTTGCGCATATGGGCACTTGCTTTTTTTCCGACCTCACGACCAAGGCCAGGATCGTCGACAAGCTTTACCATGTAGCGCGCAGCCTGCTCAATATCCGGGTCAGCCCATACTTGATTCTCGTAAAATGGATACTCACCTTCGAGAACAGGAATCAATGAATACTGCACTGGCAGAGAAAACTCATCACTCATGAAATCGAGATTACCTGAGTAAGCAGTGGCAATAACCGGCTTGCCAAGCACCATAGCTTCCGCAATACCAAAGCCATAGCCCTCGGATCGGTGTAACGATACAAAACAGTCGCACGAGCGAGCGAGGTTCTTCACTTCGTTACTGCTCATACCACGATGAATGAGCGTTACTTGTTGGTGAAGATCCTGTACTTGCTCGGTCAAGGCCCGAAAAGCTTCCGGGTTGGTTTCCACCCCATTAACTTTTATCACCAGATGCGCCTTGGAATAAGGGCGCTGATCAAGTAATTTGCGGAAGGCTGCCACTACGCCCTCCGGGTTTTTTCTCGTCGAATAGGAGCGAAGATCGTAAAAAAAGAGAAAGGTGTAGTCAGACTCGGGAATACCGAAATACCGCCGACCTAGAAATGCATCAAGGCTGATCTCACACGACAAGGGCATGTGAAAGACATCCTTAGAACATGCCTCAGACAGTCCATCCAGAATGAATTTCGAGGGTGCCCAGATTTCATCGAACTTATCCAGATAGTCGGCCCAGACTTTCGGATAATTGGGCAACTCCCACAATGGATAAATAACGTTGTAGCCAGAAATATCATGAAGATTGGCAAGGTGTTTAAGGGCTTGCTCGACCTCATTGCCGTTGATATGGAAAATATTGATCGGCGCCAATCGTTTAACGATAGCACCCGAAAACTCCTCCAGTTCGATCTCAGAGGGTGCTTCAATTTGATAGATATCAATCAGATTTGGAGTTTGATGAACTCGTTTAAATGACCGGAAGGAAGCGCGAATATGCTCGCCCATACCAATAGGAGCATAGGGATGCCCCACCAGACATACATCATCTTTAACCACACTAATACGCGTCATAATATTAACCAGTCTATTATTTTTTCAACAAAAGCGATGCGTCGGTAGCATTCTTCACGGCTTCAAGATATGTGTGCCCGTAGCGACGATCAGGCTCTAGATAAGCACCTTCAGCCCATTCATTCCAGGCGTTTACAAAAACAATCTGCTCATCTCCAAAATTCTGATTCCTGGTTTCCTCAAGTGCGTCTTCGAGCCAGGCCTGAAACGCTCCCGGAGTGGCATTTTCAAAGCAGAAACTATTATCCTGACGACGTGCAGTATTATCCCAACCAGGCATGACCCCCTTGAATCGGGTATATCCAGGCGCTTGTCTGGAGGCGTACCTCACAGCCAAATCGCGATAGTCTGCAGTGCTGCCCTTGAAATCCGGGTTCAACATCTTCCCCGACGGTTTCTTTTGCTCGGCTAAACCCTGAGGCGGAAACTCCACGGCGGAGTCACAACCAAACTGTGCAGGCGGCGTCCCGGCACTGACCAACTCAAAAGACTCGACCATAGCAATATAGATTTCGCCGATACCCTGCTCTCGACATACCTCTCGCCATCTTGCTGCTGTTTCCGCGAAGTTAGGAAACAGAGTAACGCGGTACACCAATATCAGTGGACGACCGTCAATTTTTATATAGCGTTCGTCGCGGAAGAAACGGATCAAGTCATTGATAACGGCTTTGTCATCCGCTTCGGAATGTGCTTGCGCCATCAACACTTCATTTTCTTGACCATCCCATCGACGCGTCCAGTTCTCGTTTGCCCAGCACAGGCAAAATGGAACATCGGCGCTTTTGTTTTCAAGCAACTGCTCGACTGGGCGCTCAAGTAGGCGCTTCCCATCAAACCAGTAATAATAGAAGCAAAAACCATGTAGACCATATTCTCGGGCCAGTTCAGCCTGCTGCTCCATAACTTCCAGCAAGCGGAGGTCGTAATAACCGATGTCGGCAGGCAATCGAGGTTGGTAGTGACCCTCGAAGTTTGGGCGGGCCTTACTTACGTTAGTCCACTCTGTAAACCCTTTGCCCCACCACTGATCATTCTCTGCCATCGGATGAAATTGCGGCAAGTAGAAGCTGATGATTCTCGGAGTCGAATGCTGCTCGAGTGTTGGCCCCCATTTTTTTTGCAGTGTATTTACATTATTCGTAATGCAGGACAGCTTGAACTCTTCGCTTACACTGTCCGTCGTTTTGGACAAGTGATGAACTATAGTTGCCAAAGGATTGTAGTAAACATCATAGCCTTTAGCCCTGACACTTAGGCAAAGATCACTGTCTTCGCAATAGCAAGGCAGGAACTCTTCCGAAAATCCTCCTATCTCCTTCAACACTGACGTAGGCAACAGAAGACAAGCACCAGAAACATAATCAACACGACGAATATAATTATACTTTGGCAGACTGGCGTCCTGATTCAAGCCCACCATTACCGAACTTCCGTCAGACATCAGTGCCGCACCGGCTTCTTGCAAATGGCCTGATGGATATACAAATTTTGGCCCGACAGCGCCCACATTGGGATAGTCAGCGAAAGTAGAAAGCAGTGTTTCCAGCCAGTCCTTTGTCACTTGAACATCGTTATTAAGAAACAGCGTGAATTCACCCTTAACCAACTCAAGAGCATTATTGCAATTTCTTAAAAAACCAAGATTAATATCGTTTCTTACATAACGAATGTTTTTTATCAGTTCAAGTACCTGTGGCGTATCGTCTACTGAAGCGTCATCAGCGACGATAATTTCGTAAGAAACCTTAGACCCACTGTACTTGGCAATGGAACTCAAGCACTCCAAAGTAAACGCCAAGTTATTAAAGACCGGAATAATGATTGAGATCTTTGGATTTTCGACCAACTCCGGGAATTCAAGTCTCGTCGCGGTGCTGGCCAATGTAGAGGAGCCAAGCGTTATTAACTCGACCGGTTCAATCCGTCGTTCCTCCATAAACTTGCGCTTCTCACCCGCAATGCGCTGCTTAACGGAATGATAGTCACTCCATTCCCAAATACCATCCGCACGTGGTAACTCAGCACTCACGATCACGTTATCGTTATCGTTCAGCGATTCGGAACTAACCGGGGCCGGATTGAGCCAATGCGTGTCAACTTTCCGAAACTCTTTCCAGGTTTTATATGCACCAAAACGCTGAAAAAGAAAACCAAAATATTTGAATGCAAAATTCTTCAGTTTTTGTTTACGATACTGGCTAACTGGCAAGGCACGGTAGCACCTCAAGATCAGTGTCCCTAACACCACAATGAACTTCCTTTTGAAAGTGACTATCGCTCTAAGTGGAGAAGTTAGACGCCAACTTGTGGACGCCCTAATCTCATCAACCATGCCTTGATATAAATCGCGGCTACTGGTTAACTCTAGAATTTGATTATTCAGTTTTGCGTTCGCGGATAGAAGTTTTTCAACTTCTACGCGGGATTGTTGATGAGCGGATAGGAGTTGTGCATGATCAACACGGGTTTGTTGATAAGCGGAAAAGAGTTGTGCACGCTCAACTCGAAAATATTCCTGCATTGAAAGAATCACCTCCATTTGAAAATTGATATAACGATCATTTTTCTCTTTGAAACCCAATAAAGCTTCATAGGCTGAGGCCTTCGCTTCTAGTTTCTTTTCTGCCAAGTTTGCCAAGTTTGCCAAAAACTTAGTCGATTGACTGAACAGACTAACCAGCGTCGACGACAGTCGGGCTCCCGCCTCGACGGTAACAATTGAGTAGATCTCGTTAGCAGGAATGATGATACGGCCAAGCTCTTCCCAACTGTCAATATCCAACGCCAATACGACAGCAGTATCCAGGGACAGCGCATCAATATTCCTCGATCGACTCAACCCGACGTAGATCACATCCTGCTTGATACATATGCCCCTCGTGTAGCCTTCGAGATTCTTCGATCGCAGCAGAACACCTTCAGGAGAAAACTCACACAATTCTTTCATCTCAGAGTTTGCAATCAGCAAGTTCTGACCATGTTGAAGCACACTGTGCGGTTGGGAAAGTCCTCGAATCAGCAGATCCCCGGTTTCAAGATCCTTTACAAACCCTTGTTCGTGGGTATTTCCCTTGTAGCCTCGGTGTTCGGAAAACTCTCCGAACGCGGAATAAACGATCTTGCCATTCCATACGGCCAAACAATTAAGGTGCTGAGAGTCGTCTTCACCCGGCATGCGCCACCGGCGCAATTCGCAGCCATTGGAATCGAATTTGACAACCTCATTTCGAGTTGTCCCGACAACGTAGAAGAAACCATTCAGCGCGATGACATCATGGACATCACCTATATCGGCGACACTGTCATCAATAACAAGAGTATTTTCACCGAAAGCCCATAACTGGTTAGGCTGTACTGCCCTGAACAAACGATCATCACTGAAGCCCAGACCGACGGTATTGATACCGTCCAACTTGGTAACTTTTCCTTCGCTAATAAAAAACAATCCACCGCCATTAGGCGAGGAAACAAATAAATCTGAAAATAATTCATTCATATTTTTGTTACACCTGAAACACAACCAAAATCGATAATTTCGGTAGCCAAGTTATCTTGAAGAGGGGAAACTCTGAACACAAACGCATCGACCAATCGGTGAAGTACTGTTTCTTCTCCACTTAAGCCGGCGCAACCGAAAACCCCCGCGTTCAGGAAGTATGTTCCAGGATTAAGGGAGCACGTAAAATCAAAGGTTACATTCAGGCTGGTGCCCTTCTCTACTTTTGCCATCGAGTTCTTCATGGAAGAACTATGAGCGCCACCTAATGAGAAGCCAGTCGTTGTTCTAACAACCATGCCGAATCGAACGCCTGTAGCGGGCACATCGAACTTCACATCAAAGGAATATCTGTAAACTCGACCTCGATGAAGGTTATTGACCATTTGAAAAGTAGCGTTCGTTATATGCGGGTTGGAAATATAGGCGCCGTGTGATTCAAACTCAATTGTCGAGATTGATTTCAAGTGCGGATCGAAAAACTCCAGTGGGTTCCCTTCATCCTGCGCAGCGACTTCATCTCTGCGTGTAACGGTAGCTTCGAGCTCCTTATCCAGCACCACTGATTGACGAATTTCATCGCAAATCTCATTCCGCTTTTCCGCCGGGGCATATAGCAGTTTCTGGTAGTTGGCGACGATCTCTTTGGGAGACCCCATGGCGAGCATCTCACCAGAGTCAAGGAGAATCGCACTGTCACAGAGCTCTACAATCGTCGTCCCGGAATGAGAAACAAAAAGAATAGTTGCCCCTTTATTCTTGATCTCCTCAATCCGTGCAAAACATTTTCTTTGAAAAAGCTCATCGCCGACCGACAGCGCCTCATCAACGATCAGTATTTCAGGATCGACATTGATAGCCACTGCGAATGCCAATCTAACCAGCATCCCGCTTGAATAGGTCTTAACAGGCTGATCGATAAACAAACCGATACCCGCAAAATCAACTATCTCCTGGAATCGGTTGTCGACCTCATCCTTGGTCAGGCCTAATACAGCCGAATTCATGTAGACATTTTCACGCCCGGTAAACTCGGGATTAAATCCAGAGCCCAGTTCCAGCAGGGCGGCTATCCTGCCAACCGTTTTAATGTCACCCTCACTTTGGCTCAACGTCCCGCAAATCAACTGCAAAATAGTTGACTTGCCCGAGCCATTTCTGCCGACAATGCCAACGGTTGTCCCCCGTTTTATATCGAAAGAAACAGATTTTAGCGCCCAAAATTCGCGATAATACTTCTTGGTATCAGGCGTAAGCATTTGCAGAAGGCGATCCCGCGGCTTGTCGTAAATATGAAAGCATTTACTGACTTCGCTAACTTTAATTGCGACATCAGAGCACATCGCCAAACCCCTTCCTTGTTTTTTGAAACCAGGCAAAGCCCAAGCATGCGACAACAATCGAGCCAAACAGATAGATCAACCAGTTAGTCACATTGGGAATTTGCCCCCAAAACATTATTGACCTTGCCATTTCGATAACAGGTGTCAATGGATTAAAATTCAACAAGTGACGATATTCTTCAGGCAAGGCCTCGACCGGATAGAATATCGGTGAAAGAAACATCAACACCGTGATAATCAAGCCGATAAACTGAGAAACATCACGCAAATACACACCCAGAGAGGCGAGCCACCATGTCAGACCAAGAATCAAGAATGCTAACGGCAATATAACCAACGGTAGGAGCAGGATCGTAACGTGGGGCATTCCGACCAAGAGGGTATAAGCAGACACCCATACGATGATGCTTACAGCTGCATGGAATAATGCAGATCCCAACGTAACCCAAGGAAGAATCTCCAGGGGGAACACTACCTTTTTAACGTAGTTTGCATTCGCCAGAATCAAACTTGGAGCTTTACTTATACATTCCGAAAAAAGGTTAAACATTATCAGACCCGCAAAAAGAACGAGTGCAAACTCGGTTTTGGAATCACTCCCTGAACTCCACCGGGCCTTGAAGACGAAACTGAATACAAAGGTGTAGACAGCAAGCATGAAGATCGGATTGAAAAATGACCAGAGGATCCCTAAGAACGAACCCCGATAACGTCCAACAACCTCGCGCTCGATCAGTGCTTTAATCAAACCGCGATTTAGATAAAGACTAAGGATCATCTGTTTAGGTGAGGATGAGAAAGCTCGCATCAATTACTGACCTCTATCATTTCTTACTCTCTAATAACTTCGACAACTCAAATTTGTTTGATGAGCGAGCGCCATAAATTTTGAACCAACCGAATCGACCTCTTAGGTTCGCATAATTACGCCAAACACGCCACTTGGCGCGCTATTCTAAAGCACACTCACAATTTGGCTAGCACCCAACAAGAAACGTGTCAACACCAACATCAGTCAATATCTGCACCCTGGAACCATACTGTCTGAAAACCGCCAAAACCATCACTCACTCTTTCCTGCACGAAATCGTATAGCGAGGCCGCAGAGCGGCACCCAAGCGAGAAGCACGCCCCAGAATCCATACAGGGCGCCCCTCATTACAAGAATGGAAACAGGTAGCAGCCACAGGACATTTATAAGCAACACGCCCATGGTGACCTTGAAGTGCGACCCAGCCGCTTTGGAGGCGTGTTGATACGCGTGGGAACAGTGCGCTTGATAGACTTTTTTGCCACTGATCAAACGCCTGAATAGCGTCCAGGTCGCATCAACAAAGAACACGCTCGTCAGGATGATCCAGCACCACAGCAGTTCAGGAGATGCCCAAGCGGCCTGAATCGCAAGAACCCCCAGCATCAGACCAAGAAATCCACTTCCGGCATCCCCCATGAATATTCTTGCCGGGGGGAAATTCCAATATAGAAATCCGGCCACTGCCGCAGATAAACTTAAAGGTAGAATCAGTAAATTCGAGTGTCCACTTGACCAGTAATTAACGCACATTCCCAGACACACAAAAATTGCCTGAACACTAGCGATACCGTCTATTCCATCCATGAAGTTATAGAGATTGAGAACCCACACCAAGTAGATAACGGCAAGGATATTACCCATCCATGCCAGATCAACGCTCGCACCCAGAATCGAGATAGATGGCAAGCCATTCATCCAGAAAAGCGCCCAGCCGGCTGCAACGAAATGTCCAAGCAATCGCCATCGAGCAGGAACGTGGCCGTGATCATCTACGAACCCGACCACTGCAACCAGCGCCCCCGCACCTAAAAGGCTGTACGCGATGTCATCTGCTATCAGACCCAAACCATTCAAAACCGGCAGGGCAAGGAGGAACGATATGATGGTGGCTACCCCCCCCCCCCGAGGGGTAGGGACTGTATGTGAGCTGCGCTCATTAGGCACATCTATCAAACTTTTCGATAAAGCGTAGCGGCGCAGGACGTACGTGCCGACCCAGGAGATTATAAATATAGCCAGCAACAACCATCCGACTATCATTGAATTTTACTTTCCTTGTAATGAATGATGGTTTCGCGAAAGGCTGTCGCTCTATCTATTGAAGGCGTCCAACCGAGCAGATCTCTATTTTTTTTAATATCGACTTGCAATGAGTCGCAAATGCGCTGAACGACATCTTCCTTCCTGAGTAAACGCCCAACCGCCTTCAATAGAAAAACGGGCACCGGCAGCAAGTTTGCCGGCTTGTTCATTGCGCTCGCTAATTCACATAACAGCTCAGTGGTTGAAAGATCCGCGCCATCACTTGCTAAAAATACCTGACTACGTGCGGCCGGATGAGACATACAAACAACAATAAGGTCGACCAAATTTCCGACTGAGACCAGGCTACGCTGATTATGCAAAGCGCCAAAAGGCAATGGCAAGCCTTTATCAAGCCACTTCAACATACTCAAGAAATTAGCTTTTACGCCCGGCCCATAGACCAATGGTGGCCGGATAATCACCAACTCCATTTCAGACCCATCACATAGCTCTCGAATCGCCAATTCGGCTTCGTACTTCGAAATGCTATAAGGATCAACAGGAGCGGGGATGTCGCTTGCGTTAAATGGGCTTTTAAACTGAGTCCTTTCACCGTTTACTTTGATCGTGCTTATGAAAACGAAGCGTTTGACGCCCTCCTCACGAGCGCGCCGAGCTAATCGAAGCGTCCCTTCTAGGTTAGCCTTTCGAAACTCATACAAGGCGTCTCTGGCGGTCTCGTTCATTACATGGACACGAGCAGCGGCATGAACGACCACATCGATGTCTCGCATCGAAGGTATTGAACTCGGAGCGCACAGGTCGAATTCGCGGACCTGGCACGCGCCATGAAGACTCTCTACGTTCCGCACTGCGGCGATTGGAGTGAACCCCTGGTCTACCCCAAGCCTGGACAGCAGTGCGCTCCCGACAAATCCACTTGCCCCTGTCACCATGACCTTGAGCGTCGTCATCTTTCTTTGTTTCCAACCACTGCTTTCATCCAGCAGATACAAAAGAAAAGCACCTTATCTCTGACGCGACGGCGACAATGCCAAGCATAAAAAGAAAGCTTTAAAAGCTGGATACGACGAAACTCCAGCCACGATCTCACAAACGGATCCTTGTCTAAGCCGAGCAAATACGTAATTAACTGCACTTGATTAAACCACCAGCCGTTATGGATGGTTTTGTAGCGAGAGATGAGAGAGGTTAATCCGGTATTCGCGCCGACTTGATTACTCTCATGCTGTCGATATCTCATCGAAGAAACAGGGTCGATGTACCAACGATAACCGTGGCTTCGAGCATAGGCATAGCAGAACCAGTCATGAAGGGCGACATCTTGCAAAAGGTGCCAATTGGCGAGGATCGAACGCTTGAGCGCTTCGGCCAACTGCTTCCCCATCACATAAGTACAGCCCGGGCCGGCCGCCTCGAAGAGAAAGTCCCAAGCGACCTGAGGCTGCGCTTTATCGAGCAGGCAGTTACTCCTGTCTGGCCAGAAGGCGATTACGTTACTCGAGTAAGCATCGACGCCGCGCGCTTGAATAACCAAGGATGCTCGCTGCAGCTTATCCGGATTCCAAATGTCATCCTGGTCAGCGAAAGCAATGGCATCGAAATCGTCAAACTCGACATCGCGCATCAATCTGAAGAAGTTTCGAGACGCTCCGCCAAATGCACCTGCGGGGGGAAGCACAACAACATTGGAGTGCCGCGCTGCATAAGCTTTACACCACGCCTCGGTGCCATCGGTCGATGGGTCGACGCTAATGTGTATGACGACATCGACCCCAACCTGAGCTTGGATCGATAGCAGCTGCTCTTCGATCCATTGCATACCATTATAGGCCGCGAGCAGGATCGCGACCTTTGGACGAAATACTGGCATGCTATTCCTGCTTGCACCGGTTAGACACTGCTGTCCGAAAGTGGCTTTCGGATCAGTGAGAAGGCGAACTCAGTAGTTTTTGCAAGTACTGACCGTAGCCAGTTTTCTTCAAAGCTTCAGCTTGTGCGGCCAACTGTTGCGCAGAGATCCATCCATTATGGTAAGCAATCTCTTCCAGGCAAGCCACTTTGAGCCCTTGGCGCTGCTCAATGGTGTGAACAAAGTGACTGGCTTCCAGCAGCGAATCATGGGTGCCGGTGTCCAACCAGGCGAACCCTCTGCCCAACATTTCAACATTAAGATTTTGCCTATCAAGGTAAGCCTGATTGACGTCGGTAATTTCTAGCTCGCCGCGCTCGGATGGCTTGATACTTTTCGCAATCTCAACAACCTGATTGTCGTAGAAGTACAAACCGGTAACAGCATAGTTAGACTTGGGCTTAACGGGTTTTTCCTGAATGCTCAGCGCCTTGCCCGCACTGTCAAACTCTACGACACCAAATCGTTCTGGGTCGGAGACGTGATAACCGAAGACCGTTGCACCCTGTGTTTGTAAACTTGCAGAACGCAAATTTTCCGAAAAGTGCTGACCGTAGAAAATGTTATCACCGAGGATAAGGCAGCACGGATCGTTGCCGATGAACTCTTCTCCGATAATAAAAGCCTGGGCCAACCCGTCTGGACTAGGTTGCTCGGCATAGGAAAGATTGATGCCGTAGAGACTGCCATCTCCCAAAAGCTTTTTAAAACAAGGCAGGTCTTCAGGAGTGGAAATGATGAGAATTTCACGCATCCCGGCGAGCATTAGCACCGACAGCGGATAAAAGATCATCGGCTTGTCGTAGATAGGCAACATTTGCTTGGAAACACCCAGCGTCAGTGGGTGCAAGCGTGTACCCGAGCCGCCAGCCAGGATTATGCCCTTACGATTTGTCGTGGTCATTTGTCTAAAACTTCCCTAAGCATTCGAGTTACACCACTTTGCCAATCCGGCAAGTGTAGAGAAAAATTGTTCCGCAGCTTGAAAGTATCCAACCGCGAGTTCAGCGGGCGAGCTGCTGGTGTCGGATAAGCGGTAGTCGGAATTGGCTGAAGTGCCTTGACCGCAAGAGACCCACCATTAGCCTTGGCGAAATCGATGACATGAACGGCATAGTCATACCAGGACACTGCACCGCCGGCTGCCAGATGATACAGACCAGCCAACTCCGGATTTGAACAGACCTGCCGGATTGTCAAGACTGTTACGTCAGCGATCAAATCTGCACCGGTTGGGGCACCAATCTGGTCGTCGATAACGTTGAGGGTTTCGCGCTCCCGCGCGAGACGCAACATTGTCTTGGCAAAATTGTTGCCGCGTGCGCCATAGACCCAACTGGTACGAAAAATCAGATGCTTGCAGCCAGAAGCGATAATGGCCTGTTCACCGGCTAGTTTACTGAACCCATAGTGATTGACCGGCGACACGGAATCCGTCTCTTGCCAAGGCTTGATGCCCGCGCCACTGAACACATAGTCAGTCGAGTAATGAATTAGCAAAGCATCGAGAGCGGCAGCTTCCAGCGCCATGACCTGAGTCGCCTGACCATTTATGCGATCAGCCAACTCTGCTTCGGATTCTGCTTTATCGACCGCTGTGTAGGCTGCAGCATTCACAATAACGTCAGGAGCGATCTGACGGATCGTCTTGCGCAGCTCATCTGGATTGGACAAATCGCCAGTCAACCCATCGACCGGGTTTCGATCCAGAGCGATCAACTCACCCAAAGGCGCCAGGGACCGTTGCAACTCCCAGCCCACCTGGCCATTTTTCCCCAAGAGAAGGATTTTCATGCTTTTTTCGAACGTTCTGCGTAATTCTGATCGATCCACTGTTGATAGCTGCCGCTTTTCACATGGGCAACCCATTCAGAATTGTTCAAATACCACTCGACTGTTTTACGGATGCCGGTTTCAAATGTTTCTTCCGGCGACCAGCCCAACTCGCGCTGGATTTTGCTCGCATCAATCGCATAACGCTGATCATGGCCAGGACGATCGGCGACATAAGTGATCAGGCTTGCATGTGAGCGATGGGCAGATTCAGGCCGCAACTCATCAAGCAATGCACACAATGCATTGACCACTTCGATATTCTGCTTTTCGTTGTGGCCACCGATGTTGTAAGTCTCACCGACAACGCCTTCGGTGACGACTTTGTACAACGCCCGGGCATGATCCTCGACGTAAAGCCAATCTCGAACCTGATTACCTTTTCCGTACACGGGCAGCGGTTTGCCTTCCAGCGCGTTGAGAATGATCAGCGGAATCAATTTTTCCGGAAAATGACATGGGCCGTAGTTATTGGAGCAGTTCGTCACCAATGTCGGAAGACCATAAGTGCGCGCCCATGCGCGAACTAGATGGTCGGAACTGGCCTTGCTCGCCGAATACGGTGAACTTGGCTGGTAAGGCGTGCTTTCAGTAAAGAGATCTTCCGGACCTTCGAGGTCACCGTACACTTCATCAGTTGAAATGTGATGAAAACGGAAGCTGGCTTTACGCACATCGTCTAGCGCCGACCAATAATGGCGTGCGGCTTCCAACAATGTGTAGGTGCCAATGATGTTGGTCTGGATGAATTCGGACGGGCCAGAGATAGAGCGATCGACATGAGATTCTGCGGCCAGATGCATGATGGCGTCCGGTTGGTGCTCGCGCAGAACACGATCAATCTGATCTCGATCGCAGATATCAACGCGCTCGAACACATACCGCTCGCTCTGGCTGACTTCAGCCAAAGACTCAAGGTTGCCGGCATAGGTCAGCTTATCGACGTTAACGACAAAGTCGGTGGTGCAGGAGATGATATGGCGAATGACTGCCGAGCCGATAAACCCGGCCCCACCGGTAACTAGAATTTTCACGCGAAACCATACCCTTGAGCTGCGGACAGCGCCTCAACGTGCGCCATCTGATCCATGAATGCAAAAGCCGTCAGATTTGGGGCTTGTGTAAAAAAGGCTGATGCGATTGAGGAATATACCACTATCGAACAGGGGCTGTATTTTACAGCTTAATATACATTTTACTAATGGATATAGACGAGTAGCGACGCGATTTCGAAGGAGGTTTGCGGATCGGTCTATTTCAGTCAAGGCGCTTGCGTGCAACCTTGGATAGACGCCCCAGAAACAAACCCAGTATGGGGCCTGCAACCATCCCGATCAGCAATGCCATGATCACAACCAAAGACACTGGAAGCTGCGGGCCTGCCCAACCAAGAAACGTCAAAGAGATTGACTGCTGGTTCTCGAGAACAAATGCCAGGATCGTCAATATCAAAAAGAGAACAAAAATACCGATAAGCATGCGTTTGACATTACGCATGGGATAACTCCTGAATATTAGTGACCGTCAAACACCTTCCTCCTCTTCCTCATTCACCCGATCCCGCAACTCTTTCCCAGGCTTAAAATGCGGAACAAATTTACCGTCGAGACTGACAGATTGACCGGTTTTAGGGTTGCGACCGACGCGCGGCGCGCGATAGTGCAAGGAGAAGCTGCCGAAACCACGGATCTCTATACGATCCCCAGTGGCAAGGCATTGAGACATTTGTTCAAGCATGGTCTTGATGGCCAACTCCACATCCTTGGATGAGAGCAGCCCTTGATGGGTGACAATTCGTTCGATCAACTCCGACTTCGTCATATTTTTCCCTTCTTTTTCAAGCAGCTAGATCATCGCTTCAGAGGTTTTAGCATGCCCGTAAGATTTTGAACAGCCCATGCATTGACAAATCTGTTTCCACACCTCGAACAAACCACACTCTTGAAGAAGAGCCCCTCACGCCCACCCTTGATACTAACGGCAAATCACCAACATCTTGCGCGTCCAATAGCCCGCCGGATTGAAGCCGAAGGGAAAGTCTTCCTCCTCCTTCGCATCATCAGACCTTGTAATCACCTTATAACCCGCCCCCTTGCACTCCTTCAGCGCACGCTTTTGACACTTTTCCCACGCACCCCCCAATCCAGAGCAGTCCACTTCGATCCCTCCGACACCTCGAACGACATGCGTCTTGGCGTTCGTGGTGCACCCTGCCAACATCAGAACAACCAGCAAAACTAATAGTCTGTTCATTCGACCCCTATTTTGAAGTAGTGATTTCACTATCGACGATCAACTCAAGACTAGACCACCAGTCGCACTGTTTTATCCGCCATCAAATGACCGCACGACAGCAGACCTGTATCCTGAACCTCCAATGCAGCACTGATGAGTCATCAAAAAACCTCACCGCAACGTTCCGCCATCAAACCGCCGATCACCCGCCAATCCCGAGCAGTGAGTTACATCAGATATACTGTCGAACCGCGAGAGCAAACAGATTGCCATCACAACAACCCGGGAAAGATTGAGAATTCACCCGTACATTTTCGACTTGAAAAGGAAACAAACTTGACATTTGCAAGATATCTCGGCGTGACATTCTTAGCTTACGCTTTGGACATGGGCACATTTCTCCTTCTTAGCTACCTCCTCGAAGGCCAACATATTTTTGCAAATATTTGCAGCAAGCTTGTCTCTGCGGTTTTCGGCTACTTCCTGCACCGGCACTTCACGTTTCAATCGACAGAAACAACCGGTAAAAAACAGGCAATCAGCTATTTCTCTCTGGTCGCTATCAACATTCCGATCAACACAGGACTATTTAGCGTACTACTCACGCTCGTCGCACCATCAGCTCTTGCCAAGTTCATGGCCGATGTAGCGTGCCTACTTATGAATTACTGGATCAGTAAAGTGGCCATTTTCAACAAAAAAAGTCCATCCGCGCTGTAACGATTTAAGCCAGACCCCACCGATTCAATCTCACACTGCAGACCGCGCACTACCGAACATCACGACACTGTGCTTACCCCTCTCAGCCTGGGCAAGCACAGAGCCCACGCCTCAGCAAGACAATCACCCCGCCCTTAAACACGATAACTGATGCGCCACATCAACCAATGCGAGCCTGTACACACCCCAATAACTAACCTTGGGAGGCGAAAACCACATTCAGCGCGGAATGACAGGCACAAAAAAAGGGCGACCGAAGTCGCCCTTTTTAATGATCAAGCAGAACTTAGTTCTGTTTGGCCATTGCCTGGCGCAGCAGTGCCGCCATGGTGGTGTCGCCAGTAGGAGCTTCTTCAGCCTTCAGGCTTTGGATAGCTTCTTTCTCTTCAGCATCGTCTTTCGACTTGATGGAGAGCTGGATTACGCGGCTCTTGCGATCAACGCTGATGATCTTGGCTTCTACTTCCTGGCCTTCTTTCAGAACGTTGCGCGCGTCTTCAACGCGGTCACGGCTGATTTCGGAGGCTTTCAGAGTCGCTTCGATATCGTCGGCCAGAACGATGATGGCGCCTTTGGCGTCAACTTCTTTCACAGTGCCTTTAACGATGGCGCCTTTGTCGTTCTCTTGAACGTACTCGGAGAACGGATCGCTTTCCAGTTGCTTGATACCCAGGGAGATGCGCTCGCGCTCTGGATCAACCGACAGGATAACGGTGTCCAGCTCGTCGCCCTTCTTGAAACGACGAACAGCTTCTTCGCCAACTTCGTTCCAGGAGATGTCGGACAGGTGAACCAGACCGTCGATGCCGCCGTCCAGACCAATGAAGATACCGAAATCGGTGATCGACTTGATGGTGCCGGAGATTTTATCGCCCTTGTTGAACTGGCCAGAGAAATCTTCCCATGGGTTAGATTTGCACTGCTTGATGCCCAGGGAGATACGACGACGCTCTTCGTCGATGTCCAGAACCATAACTTCCACTTCGTCGCCGACTTGTACGACTTTCGAAGGGTGGATGTTCTTGTTGGTCCAGTCCATTTCCGAAACGTGCACCAGACCTTCAACGCCTTCTTCCAGCTCAGCGAAGCAGCCGTAGTCGGTCAGGTTGGTTACACGAGCGGTAACGCGAGTGCTTTCTGGGTAACGGGCTTTGATAGCAACCCATGGATCTTCGCCCAGTTGCTTCAGGCCCAGGGAAACACGGTTGCGTTCGCGATCGTATTTCAGAACCTTAACGTCGATTTCGTCACCAACGTTGACGATCTCGGAAGGATGCTTGATGCGCTTCCAGGCCATGTCGGTGATGTGCAGCAGGCCGTCCACGCCACCCAGATCGACGAATGCGCCGTAATCGGTGAGGTTTTTGACGATACCTTTGACTTGCTGGCCTTCCTGCAAGGATTCCAGCAGAGCTTCACGCTCGGCGGAGTTCTCGGCTTCCAGGACGCTGCGACGGGAAACGACAACGTTGTTGCGCTTCTGGTCCAGCTTGATGACCTTGAATTCCAGCTCTTTGCCTTCCAGGTGCGTGGTGTCGCGCACTGGACGGACGTCAACCAGGGAACCTGGCAGGAACGCACGGATGCCGTTAACGTCGACAGTGAAGCCGCCTTTAACCTTACCGTTGATAACGCCCTTGACCACTTCCTCAGCTGCGAAGGCTGCTTCCAGAACGATCCAGCACTCAGCGCGCTTGGCTTTTTCACGGGACAGCTTGGTTTCACCGAAACCGTCTTCAACCGAGTCCAGAGCAACGTGAACTTCGTCACCGACATTGATAGTCAGATCGCCAGCGTCGTTGTAGAACTGCTCAAGCGGGATGAGTGCTTCAGACTTCAGGCCAGCGTGAACGGTTACCCAGCGAGCTTGGTAATCGATATCAACGATAACACCGGTGATGATGGAGCCTGCCTGAAGGTTCAGGGTTTTTAGGCTTTCTTCAAAGAGTTCCGCAAAGCTTTCGCTCATTTTAATTCCTGTAAATGAGGGCGAAGGATACGCCCATCTCCACACCCCAGACGGTGTGGGTTAGTTTCATATAGAAGAAGCGCCGCAGGACTATGACTGGTCCCCTGTGGCCTTCTTGGTCACCCGGCGATATCGCGAATGGCGATCTCGCTCATGATGCGTTCAAGCACCTGATCGATGGACAACTCCGTGGAATCCAGCTGTATGGCGTCAGCCGCCGGCTTAAGCGGGGCTACCGCTCGCTGGGTGTCACGCTCGTCGCGTGCACGGATCTCATCTAGCAGACTCGACAGACTAACACCCTCGACTTTGCCCTTCAACTGCAAATATCGACGGCGCGCTCTCTCCTCGGCACTGGCGGTCAGAAAAATCTTCAGCGGCGCGCTTGGAAAAACCACGGTGCCCATGTCGCGACCATCCGCGACAAGGCCCGGCGCTTCCTGGAAAGCCCGCTGGCGCTGCAGCAGCGCCTCGCGCACGGCCGGCAATGCCGCCACTTGAGAGGCGCCGGAACCGACGCTTTCAGTGCGGATGACATCGCTGACTTCATCACCTTCCAGAATGATGCGCTGCAACTGACCGTCGGTCGCCGCAATAAACTGAACATCCAGATGAGCGGCGAGTTTCTTCAGCAGCTCTTCATTAGTCAGATCAACACCATGGTTGTGCGCAGCAAATGCCAGCAAACGGTACAGCGCACCGGAATCCAGCAGGTTCCAGCCCAGACGCTTGGCCAGAATCCCGGCTACGGTGCCTTTGCCCGAGCCGCTTGGCCCATCAATGGTGATGACCGGTGCAATGTTGTTCACGACTGAGCCTCTTGTGCCACACGAATACCGACCTGCCCGCACAGCGCGAGGAAGTTCGGGAACGATGTCGCGACGTTGGCGCAATCATGGATGCGGATCGGTGCAGTGGCGCGCAGCGAGGCCACGCTGAAAGCCATGGCAATACGATGATCGCCGTGACCATGCACTTCGCCGCCGCCGATCTGGCCGCCGTCGATGATGATGCCGTCCGGGGTCGGTTCGCACTTGACGCCCAGCGCCAGCAAACCGTCCGCCATGACCTGGATACGATCGGATTCCTTGACCCGCAGTTCTTCGGCGCCGGTCAGTACGGTGCGCCCTTCGGCACAGGCCGCAGCGACAAACAGCACCGGGAATTCGTCGATCGCCAGTGGAACCAGTTCTTCCGGAATCTCGATGCCTTTGAGTTTAGCTGCCCGCACGCGCAGGTCAGCCACAGGCTCACCGCCGACTTCACGCTGGTTTTCCAGAGTGATGTCAGCACCCATCAGGCGCAGGATGTCGATAACGCCAGTACGGGTCGGGTTGATGCCGACGTGCTCAAGCACCAGCTCCGAACCTTCAGCAATCGAGGCCGCCACAAGGAAGAACGCCGACGACGAGATGTCGCCCGGGACTTCAATGTGGGTCGCCGTCAGTTTGCCGCCGGATTCAACCGAAGCCGTAGCGCCTTCAACGCTGACCGGGTAGCCGAAGCCGCGCAGCATGCGCTCGGTGTGGTCGCGAGTCGGAGCGGGCTCGGTCACAGTGGTCTTGCCTTCAGCGTACAGACCGGCGAGCAGCAGGCAGGACTTCACCTGAGCACTGGCCATCGGCATGGTGTAGGTCAGACCTTTGAGCTTGTGACCGCCACGAATAGTCATCGGTGGACGACCTTCAGCAGCAGTTTCAATCACGGCGCCCATTTCACGCAGTGGATTGGCCACGCGATTCATCGGACGCTTGGACAGCGAGGCATCGCCGGTCAAAACGCTGTCGAAGTTCTGCGCGGCCAACAGGCCGGAGAGCAGACGCATCGAGGTACCGGAGTTGCCCAGATAGATCGGGCCCGGCGCCGGTTTCAGACCGTGCAGGCCGACACCGTGGATGGTCACGCGGCCGTGGTGCGGGCCTTCGATGACCACGCCCATGTCGCGGAACGCCTGCAAGGTCGCCAGGGCGTCTTCGCCCTCAAGGAAGCCTTCGACTTCGGTGACGCCTTCGGCCAGCGAACCGAGCATGATCGAACGGTGGGAAATGGATTTGTCGCCCGGTACGCGAATCCGACCGGACAGGCGGCCACCAGGTTGAGCCAGGAAGATCAGATCGTTGGAATTCATAGCGTCCACATAGGCCCTGCGGGCCAGGATTTTACTGAAATGCTCGCGGGCAACCCGGGCGCGCGTAAAGACGCCCAACAATTGGTGCCCATCCCCTGCATCGACCGCGTCGCGCAAGGCGTCGAGGTCGCTGCGAAATGTATCGAGTGTGCGCAGAACAGCCTCGCGGTTAGCGAGGAAGATGTCGTGCCACATCACCGGGTCGCTTCCGGCGATTCTTGTGAAATCGCGAAAACCACCGGCAGCGTAACGGAAGATCTCAAGGTTTTCATTGCGCTTGGCCAACGAATCGACCAGACCGAAAGCCAGCAAGTGTGGCAGATGACTGGTCGCGGCCAGCACTTCATCGTGACGCTCGACCTGCATGTGCTCGACGTCGGCGCCCAATTCGCGCCACAGACGATCAACCACAGCCAATGCGGCCGGATCGGTTTGCTCGAGCGGCGTGAGAATCACTTTGTGACGACGGAACAGCTCGGCATTGGAGGCTTCCACCCCGCTCTGCTCAGAACCGGCAATCGGATGGCCCGGCACGAAACGCGGCGGCATCGCGCCAAACGCTTCGGTTGCCGCGCGCACCACATTGCCTTTGGCGCTGCCGACGTCGGTCAGAATCGCCTGCCCGAGATCCATGCTCGCCAGACGCGCGAGCACTTTTTCCATCGCCAGAATCGGCACCGCCAGTTGAATCACGTCAGCGCCTTGGCATGCAGCCGCCAAGTCATCTTCACAACGATCGACCACACCCAACTCGACCGCGAGCTTGCGCGATTGCGGATCGAGATCGACCCCGACCACTTCACGGCATACGCCGCTTTCACGCAAGCCTTTGGCAAACGAACCACCGATCAACCCCAGACCGACCACCACAAGGCGACCGATCATAGGTGCAGCAGATTGCATTGCAGTGACATCACCCACGAGCCAGAACCTTGCGCAGCGCTTCGAGGAAGCGGCTGTTTTCCGCCGGCAGACCGATGGTCACTCGCAGGTGATTCGGCATGCCATAGTTGGCCACCGGCCGCACGATCACCCCTTCGCGCAGCAAACCCTGGAATACCGGGGCTGCAACTTGTGCGAGATCGACGCAGATGAAATTGCCTTTCGACTCGATCCAGTTCAGACCCAGCTCACGGAAACCGGCCTGCAGCTGCTGCATGCCCGATTCGTTGAGCTGGCGGCTTTGCGCCAGATATTCCTCGTCCTTCAACGCTGCGCAGGCTGCCGCCAAAGCGAGGCTGTTGACGTTGAATGGCTGGCGAACGCGGTTCAGCACGTCAGCAACAACCGGAGTCGACAGGCCGTAGCCGACGCGCAACGCCGCCAGACCATAGGCTTTGGAGAAGGTGCGCGACACCAGCAGGTTCGGATACGCGGCGAGGAAATCCAGACCGTCCGGCAAATCACTGCTTTCGGCGTATTCGATGTAAGCCTCGTCGAGCACCACCAGCACATGCTCCGGAACATCCTGCAGGAACTCGTCCAGCGCCTCAGCGCCGAACCAGGTGCCGGTCGGATTGTTCGGGTTGGCGATGAACACCACGCGGGTGTTGGCGTCGATAGCCGCGAGCATCGCAGGCAGGTCATGCCCCCAATCCTTGGCCGGCACCACTTTGGCTTGCGCGCCGACCGCCTGAGTGGCAATTGGGTACACAGCGAAAGCGTGCTCACTGAACACCGCATTCAGGCCCGGCGCCAGATAGGCGCGCGCGACCAGCTCAAGAATGTCGTTGGAACCGTTGCCCAAGGTGACCTGGTTCAGCTCGACACGGCATTGCTCGGCCAGCAGGGATTTCAGCGCGAAACCGTTGCCGTCCGGATAACGGGTCAGCTCGTCCAGCTCTTCGCGGATCGCCGCCAAGGCTTTCGGACTGGCGCCCAGCGGGTTTTCGTTGCTCGCCAGTTTGACGATTTTTGCCGGATCCAGATCCAGCTCGCGCGCCAGTTCGTCCACAGGCTTGCCCGGAACGTACGGCGAAAGTTGTTGCACGCCCGGCTGTGCCAGAGCGAGGAAGTTGCCACTCATTTGCTACCACCCCTTAGAGAACCGCTTTCGGGTAGGAACCCAGCACTTTGAGTGCTACTGCTTCCTGACTGATCTTTTCCAGCACACCTTTGATCAACGGATCACGGTGGTGGCCGACGAAGTCGATGAAGAACACGTAGGTCCATTTACCGCTGCGCGATGGACGGGTTTCGATGCGGGTCAGGTCGATCCCGTTGTCGTGGAACGGCACCAGCAGCTCGTGGAGCGCGCCGGGCTTGTTACTCATGGACACAATGATCGAAGTCTTGTCGTCGCCGGTCGGCGGCACTTCCTGGTTACCGATCATCAGGAAGCGCGTCGAGTTGTCCGGACGGTCTTCGATCTTCTCGGCCAGACGCGTCAGGCCATACAGACCGGCCGCCATGTCACCGGCAATCGCCGCCGAATTCCACTCACCTTTAACCCGCTTGGCGGCTTCAGCGTTGCTCGACACCGCGACGCGTTCGACATTCGGGTAATGCGCGTCCAGCCACTTGCGGCACTGGGCCAGCGACTGTGCGTGGGAATAGATGCGGCTGATGCTGTCGGTCTTGGTGTTTTCACCGACCAACAGGTGATGGTGAATGCGCAGCTCGACTTCGCCACAGATGACCATGTCGTGTTCGAGAAAGCTGTCCAGCGTGTGATTGACCGCGCCTTCGGTGGAGTTCTCCACCGGCACCACGCCAAAATTCACCGCACCGGCGGCGACTTCACGGAACACTTCGTCGATCGCCGCCATCGGCTTGCTGATCACCGCGTGGCCGAAGTGCTTCATGGCCGCCGCTTGGGTGAAGGTGCCTTCAGGGCCGAGGTAAGCCACTTTCAGCGGCTGCTCGAGCGCCAGGCACGACGACATGATTTCACGGAACAACCGCGCCATCTCTTCGTTGCCCAGCGGCCCCTGATTGCGCTCCATCACACGCTTGAGCACCTGAGCTTCGCGCTCAGGACGATAGAACACCGGCACTTCGCCTTCGGCCAGCGAGGCCATCTTTACTCGCGCGACTTCCTGGGCGCAACGCGCACGCTCACTGATCAGCTCCATGACTTTGGTGTCCAGAGCGTCAATGCGAACGCGCAGTGCCTTGAGTTCTTGCTCGGACATCAGCCGTGTTCCTTCTCGAATTCAGCCATGTACGCCACCAGCGCGTTGACCGCAGTGATGTCGACAGCGTTATAGATGGAGGCGCGCATACCACCCACGGAGCGGTGGCCCTTGAGGTTGAGCAGACCGCGCGCTTCGGCACCGACCAGGAACGGCTTGTCCAGACGATCATCGGCCAGACGGAATGGCACGTTCATCCACGAGCGATCCGATTTGTTGATCGGGTTGCTGTAGAGGCCGCTGGCGTCGATGAAGTCGTACAGCGTGCGCTGTTTGACGTCGTTGAGTTTGGCGATCGCGTCAACGCCGCCCTGCTCTTTCAGCCACTGGAACACCAGACCGGACAGGTACCAGGCCAGGGTCGGCGGGGTGTTGTACATCGAGCCGTTATCTGCGGCGACTTTGTAGTCGAGCATGGTCGGGCACAATGCGCGCGCCTTGCCGAGCAGGTCTTCGCGGATGATGTTGACGACGATGCCGCTCGGGCCGATGTTTTTCTGGGCGCCGGCGTAGATCATGCCGAAACGCGAGATATCGACAGGACGCGACAGAATGTCGGAAGACATGTCAGCCACCAGCGGCACGTCACCGACTTCCGGGATCCACTGAAATTCCAGACCGCCGATGGTTTCGTTCGGTGCGTAGTGAACGTAAGCGGCGTCTTTCGACAGGTTCCACTCGTTCTGGCCCGGGATGGCGAAATAGTCGTAAGGCTTGGCGGTGGCGGCGACGTTGACGTGGCCGTATCGCGAGGCTTCTTCGATGGCTTTCTGCGACCAGATACCGGTGTCGATATAGTCGGCAGAACCGCCTTCAGGCAGCAGGTTCAGTGGAATCTGCGCGAATTGCTGGCTGGCGCCACCTTGCAGAAACAGCACTTTGTAGTTCGACGGGATATTCAGCAGGTCACGCAGATCCTGCTCGGCCTGGGTGGCAATGGACACGAACTCATCGCTGCGATGGCTCATTTCCATGACCGACAGACCCTTGCCGTGCCAATCAAGGAGTTCACCTTGGGCGCGCTGCAGGACAGCTTCAGGAAGCGCCGCAGGACCGGCGCAGAAGTTATAGGCTCGCTTGCTCACATCCAATCTCGCTCTGATTTGGTGGTCACTTAAATCTTTTGGTCTGCGGATGATCGTTCCCATGCTCTGCGTGGGGATGCATCCAATGACGCTCTGCGTCATGGGACGCGGAGCGTCCCGAGCGGCATTCCCACGCAGAGCGTGGGAACGATCCCGTACAGTGTTGCAAATTTTCAAACAGGACAAATAACAAGGGGGCGAATTCTCATCCGCCCCCTTGCTTGTCCGCTTATTCTTGCGGTTCTTCGTCTGCTGCGGCGTCGAGTTGCTGGTCTTCACCGGCATCGTCGTTTACGACAGTGCCTTCGAATTCCTCGCCCTCTTCCCCTTCAAGCTCTTCGCCTTCGACTTCCGAAGGTTCCTGAACCCGCTCCAGACCGACCAGGGTTTCATCCTTGGCCAGTTTGATCAGCGTTACACCTTGGGTGTTACGGCCCAGGCTCGACACTTCGTCGACGCGGGTACGCACCAGGGTGCCCTGATCGGAGATCAGCATGATCTCTTCACCGTCCTGCACCTGAACCGCACCGACCAGACGGCCGTTACGCTCGTTGCTGACCATGGCGATAACGCCCTGACCGCCACGCTTGTACTCAGGGAACTCGGTGATCGCCGTACGCTTGCCGTAGCCGCGCGCCGAAGCAGTGAGAATTTCGCTGCCTTCTTCTGGAATCAGCATGGAGATCAGCTTCTGCCCTTCTGGCAGACGCATGCCACGCACACCGCGGGCGGTACGGCCCATGGCGCGAACTTCGGATTCCTTGAAGCGCGTAACTTTGCCGCCGTCGGAGAACAGCATGATTTCCTGCTCGCCGTCGGTGACAGCTGCAGAGATCAGGATGTCGCCTTCGTCCAGCTCCAGCGCGATCAGACCAACGCTGCGCTGACGGCTGAAGGCCACCAGCGGCGTCTTCTTGACCGTACCGTTGGCGGTCGACATAAAGATGAACGGCGCTTTTTTACGATCAGCAGCCTTGATACGGGCACGACGTTCTTCGTCGGTCTCGTTGCTGTTTTCGATTTCCTCTACATCAACCTCAACGCCTTCAGCCTCTTCTTCTTCAGCCTGACGCTTCATGGCTTCGAGATCGACCGGCAGCATGGTGGTGATGTATTCGCCTTCGCTCAATGGCAGAAGGTTGACCAGCGGACGACCACGGGCAGCGCGGGACGCTTCCGGGATTTCGTAGGTCTTGAGCCAGTACACCTTGCCTTTGCTGGAGAACAGCAGCAGCGTGGTGTGGCTGTTGGCAACCAGCAGGTGAGCGATGTAGTCCTCATCCTTGACGCCGGTCGCCGATTTGCCTTTGCCGCCACGACGCTGAGCCTGGTACGCAGCCAATGGCTGGGTCTTGGCGTAGCCACCGTGGGAGATGGTCACAACGCGCTCTTCTTCCGGGATCATGTCACCCAGGGTCAGATCGAGACGGGCATCGAGAATTTCGGTGCGGCGCACGTCGCCGTATTCGGCACGAATCACTTCCAGCTCTTCGCGGATCACTTCCATCAGGCGCACAGCGCTGTTGAGGATGCGGATCAGCTCGCCGATCTGGTTAAGGATCTCTTGATACTCGGCCAGCAGTTTTTCGTGTTCCAGACCGGTCAGACGGTGCAGACGCAGCTCCAGAATGGCTTGCGCCTGTTCTGGCGACAGGAAGTATTTGCCTTCGCGCAGACCGTATTGCGGATCGAGGTTTTCCGGACGGCACGAATCGGCACCGGCACGTTCAACCATCGCGACCACGGCCGAGGATTCCCACGGCGTGCTGATCAGCGCTTCTTTAGCTTCCGACGGGGTCGGCGACGCTTTGATCAGGGCGATAACCGGGTCGATGTTCGACAGGGCAACGGCCTGACCTTCGAGGATGTGACCACGCTCGCGCGCTTTGCGCAGTTCGAACACAGTACGACGGGTAACCACTTCGCGACGGTGACGGACGAAGGCTTCCAGCAGATCCTTGAGGTTCAGGATGCGTGGGCGGCCGTCGATCAGCGCAACGATGTTGATGCCGAACACCGATTGCAGTTGGGTCTGGGCGTAGAGGTTGTTGAGGATCACCTCAGGCACTTCGCCGCGACGCAGTTCGATCACGACGCGCATACCGTCCTTGTCGGACTCGTCGCGCAGTTCGGTGATGCCTTCCAGCTTCTTCTCTTTAACCAGCTCGGCGATCTTCTCGATCAGACGCGCCTTGTTCAACTGGTAAGGGAGTTCGGTGATAACGATCTGCTGACGGCCACCGACCTTGTCGATGTCTTCAATGATCGAACGAGCGCGCATGTAAATACGCCCGCGACCGGTGCGGTAGGCTTCGATGATACCGGCGCGACCGTTGATGATCGCGGCGGTCGGGAAGTCCGGACCGGGGATGTATTGCATCAGCTCATCGACGGTCAGCTCAGGGTTGTCGATGAGCGCCAGGCAACCGTCGATGACTTCACCGAGGTTGTGCGGCGGGATGTTGGTCGCCATGCCCACGGCGATACCGCTGGAGCCGTTGACCAGCAGGTTGGGGATACGGGTCGGCATGACCGCCGGGATCATTTCGGTGCCGTCGTAGTTCGGCACCCAGTCCACGGTTTCTTTGTGCAGGTCAGCCAGCAGCTCGTGCGCCAGCTTGGTCATGCGCACTTCGGTGTATCGCATCGCCGCAGCGTTGTCGCCGTCGACCGAACCGAAGTTGCCCTGACCGTCTACCAGCAGGTAGCGCAGGGAGAAAGGCTGGGCCATACGAACGATGGTGTCGTACACCGCGGTATCACCGTGCGGGTGATACTTACCGATCACGTCGCCGACAACACGGGCAGATTTCTTGTACGGCTTGTTGTAGTCGTTACCCAGCTCGCTCATCGCGAACAGTACGCGACGGTGCACGGGCTTGAGGCCATCGCGCGCATCCGGCAGTGCACGGCCGACGATTACGCTCATCGCGTAGTCGAGGTAGGACTGCTTCAGCTCGTCTTCGATATTGACCGGGAGGATTTCTTTGGCCAGTTCGCCCATGAGAAGCCTGATTCCTTTTTCTGGTGAAACTTCGTCATATCCATATGGGACCAACGAAGCTCGTCGGGGCCGGCCGAGTGCCATGCGCCGACTTACGACAAATCAACATTGGAGCGTGGATTTGCGCAGTAAAGACAGCTTCGTGAAGCTGCCTCGGAAAACGCCGGATGTTATCACAAAGGCCGCCACGCACCTATCCCCCAGATGCGCATGGAGCATAGTTAGTTGACCGGTGACAGGCTTAACGGGGACGAGAGAGGCTTAGAGCTTCTTTGAATGCAGAAATGGGGTTCGGTTTAACGATGTTTATTGACTTTTTGGGGTGCGCGCACCTGTAGGAGCTGCCGAAGGCTGCGATCTTTTGACTTTGTCTTCTAAAAACAAAGTCAAAAGTTCGCAGCCTTCGGCAGCTCCTACATTGAGTGTCACCGCATCAATGCAGGCGTTTGCGGCACATCAGCTGGGCCATTTTCGCGGTATCCGGGCGCTCGACGATGCCTTTCTCGGTGACGATCGCGTCGATCAGATCCGCCGGCGTCACGTCAAACACCGGGTTGAACGCTTCAACGTCGGCACCGACGCGCTTGCCGCCGACTTCCAGCAACTCGGCGCCATCGCGCTCTTCGATCGGGATGTCGTCGCCGCTGGCCAGGCTCATGTCGATGGTCGAACTCGGCGCCACCACCATGAAACGCACACCGTGGTGCATGGCGTTAACCGCCAGTTGATAGGTGCCGATCTTGTTCGCCACGTCACCATTGGCAGTGATGCGGTCGGCGCCCACGATCACCCAGGTCACACCTTTGGTTTTCATGATGTGTGCAGCAGCGGAGTCGGCGTTCAGGGTCACTGGAATGCCTTCGTTGGCCAGTTCCCACGCGGTCAAACGCGAGCCTTGCAGCCACGGACGGGTTTCGTCGGCGTAAACGCGCTCGACCATGCCTTCAATAAAGGCTGCGCGAATCACACCCAGCGCGGTACCGAAACCGCCCGTCGCCAGCGCGCCGGTGTTGCAGTGGGTCAGAATCGCCTGAGCATTGCCTTGATGCTTGCGGATCAGGTCGACGCCGAGCTGCGCCATGGTCAGGTTGGCTTCGCGATCGCTTTCATGAATGGCGATCGCCTCAGCTTCCAGCGCCGCCAGCGGATCGGCGTTTTCTTTCAGGCGATCCAGTCGATCATGCATACGACCCAGCGCCCAGAACAGATTGACTGCGGTCGGACGGGAATCAGCCAGCAAGGCGAAATCCTCTTCCAGCGCCGCGTACCAGTCGCCACCTTCAGCGATCCGCGCGCGCGCAGCGAGCACGATGCCATAGGCCGCACTGATGCCGATGGCCGGCGCGCCACGCACCACCATCGAGCGAATCGCCTCGGCCACGCCGGCGGCGCTGGTGTAGGCAATCCACGTTTCTTCAAACGGCAAAATACGCTGATCCAGCAGGTGCAGCGCGCCGTCTCGCCAATCGATGGCCTTCACTTTCTCCGCAGCCAACAGTCGATCGCGCATCCCACACCCCGCACTCATGAACAAAAGCCGCCGATTATAGCGATCCCCCCGCGAAGACGCTCGGGTATACTTCGCCATCCTTTACAAAAGCACTGGAACCGACCCTCGATGCCGAAACCTGCCATTGCGCTCGACTTATTATTGCTGCCGACCTGGCTGGTACCCGTCGAACCTGCAGGCGTTGTGCTCAAGGAGCATGGCTTGGGCATCCGCGACGGTCGCATTGTGTTTATCGGCCCGCGCGCCGAAGCATTGAAGTGTAACGCCAGCGAAGTCCGTGAATTGCCGGATGTGCTGCTCGCCCCCGGCCTGATCAATGCGCACGGTCACGCGGCGATGACGCTGTTCCGCGGCCTGGCCGATGATCTGCCGCTGATGACCTGGCTGGAAAACCACATCTGGCCGGCCGAAGCGAAATGGGTCGATGAAGATTTCGTCCGCGACGGCACTGATCTGGCCATCGCCGAGCAGATCAAAGGTGGCATCACCTGCTTCTCGGACATGTACTTCTTCCCGAAAGTCGCCAGCGAGCGCGTGCACAACAGCGGCATTCGCGCGCAAATCGCCATTCCAATCCTCGATTTCCCGATCCCGGGCGCGAGCAGTGCCGATGAAGCCATTCGTCAGGGCGTCGAGTTGTTCGGCGACTTGAAGCATCACGAACGCATCAAGATCACCTTCGGCCCTCATGCACCGTACACCGTCGGCGACGAGAATCTGGAAAAAATCCGCGTGATTGCCGAGGAGCTCGATGCATCGATTCATATGCATGTGCACGAAACCGCATTTGAAGTTCAGCAGTCATTGGAGAAGCTCGGCGAACGCCCGCTCGCTCGCCTCGGCCGCCTCGGCTTGCTCGGCCCGCGTTTCCAGGCCGTGCACATGACCCAGATCAGCGATGATGACCTGGCGTTGCTGGTAGAAAGCAACACCAGCGTGATTCATTGCCCGGAATCCAACCTCAAACTGGCCAGCGGCTTCTGCCCGGTCGAGCGTTTGTGGCAGGCTGGGGTGAACGTTGCGGTCGGCACCGATGGCGCGGCGAGCAACAATGATCTGGATTTGCTCGGCGAAACCCGCACCGCAGCGCTGCTGGCGAAAGCCGTCGCAGGTTCCGCCACCGCGCTGGACGCCCATCGTGCGCTGCGCATGGCCACTTTGAACGGCGCACGCGCGCTGGGCATCGAAGCGCAAGTCGGCTCGCTGGAAATCGGCAAAGCCGCCGACATCGTCGCTTTCGATCTGTCCGGTCTGGCCCAGCAACCGGTGTATGACCCGGTGTCGCAGCTTATATACGCCACCGGCCGCGACTGCGTGAAACATCTGTGGGTCGCCGGCAAACAACTGCTCGACGACCGCCGCCTGACGCGACTGGACGAAGCACAACTGGGCGCCACCGCCCGGGCCTGGGGCCAGCGCATCAGCGGCCACAAAGAATCGTAAAAACCCCGGAACACAAACCGGGGCTACAGCCTTTTTCAAGTTTTAGAGGATTTAACATGAGCAACGTCGACCACGCCGAAATCGCCAAATTCGAAGCCCTGGCCCATCGCTGGTGGGATCGTGAAAGCGAATTCAAACCGCTGCACGACATCAACCCGCTGCGCGTCAACTGGATCGACGAGCGGGTCAATCTGGCCGGCAAGAAAGTCCTCGACGTCGGTTGTGGCGGCGGCATCCTCAGCGAAGCCATGGCCCAGCGTGGCGCCACGGTGATGGGCATCGACATGGGCGAAGCGCCGCTGGCGGTCGCGCAACTGCATCAGCTGGAATCCGGCGTCAACGTCGAATACCGCCAGATCACTGCCGAAGACCTCGCAGAAGAAATGCCTGAGCAGTTCGACGTCGTCACCTGCCTTGAGATGCTCGAGCACGTGCCGGATCCATCCTCGGTAATCCGTGCCTGCTTCCGCATGGTCAAACCGGGCGGCCAAGTGTTCTTCTCGACCATCAACCGCAACCCGAAGGCGTACCTGTTCGCCATCGTCGGCGCTGAATACATCATGAAGTTGCTGCCGCGCGGCACTCACGACTTCAAGAAATTCATTCGCCCGTCCGAGCTCGGCGCCTGGAGCCGTATGGCTGGCCTGACCGTCAAGGACATCATCGGACTGACCTACAACCCGCTGACCAAGCACTACAAACTGGCCAGCGACGTTGACGTCAACTACATGATCCAGACCCTGCGCGAGGAGTAAGCCGATGGCCATCAGAGCGGTTCTCTTCGACATGGACGGCACCCTGCTCGACACGGCGCCGGACTTCATCGCCATCTGCCAGGCAATGCGCGCCGATCGCGGCCTGCCGCCGATCAACGATAAGCACATTCGCGACGAGATTTCCGGCGGCGCCAAAGCCATGGTCGCGGTGACGTTCTCGATGGATCCGGAATCGCCGGGCTTCGAGGAATTGCGCCTTGAGTTCCTTGAGCGCTATCTGGTCGGCTGCGCGGTGCACAGCAAGCTGTTCGACGGCATGGGCGAATTGCTCGCCGACATCGAAAAGGCCAACCTGATCTGGGGCGTGGTGACCAACAAGCCGCTGCGCTTTGCCGAGCCGATCATGCAGCAGTTGGGGCTGGCCGAACGTTCGGCGCTACTGATCTGCCCGGATCACGTGAAAAACAGCAAGCCGGATCCAGAGCCATTGATCCTCGCGTGCAAGATGCTTGATCTGGATCCATCGACGGTTTTGTTTGTGGGTGATGATCTGCGCGACATCGAATCGGGGCGCGACGCCGGTACGAAAACCGCGGCGGTGACGTTTGGCTACATCCATCCAGACGACAACCCGCGGCATTGGGGCGCGGACGTGGTGGTGGATCATCCGTCGGAGTTGCGCAAGGTGCTCGATAGCGCGCTCTGCAGCTGCTGATCAAGGTCAAAAGATCGCAGCCTGCGGCAGCTCCTACAGATATTTACTGCCCTGTAGGAGCTGCCGCAGGCTGCGATCTTTTAGCTATTAATGGATTGTGAGGTTTTTATGTTTGATTACTCCGCTCGTCCCGAATTGCTCAAGGATCGGGTCATTCTGGTCACCGGCGCCGGGCGTGGCATTGGCGCGGCTGCGGCGAAAACCTACGCCGCTCACGGCGCGACCGTGTTGCTGCTGGGCAAGACCGAAGCCAATCTGACGCAGGTCTACGACGACATCGAAGCGGCGGGCCATCCGCAGCCGGCGGTGATTCCGTTCAACCTCGAAACCGCCCTGCCCCATCAGTACGATGAACTGGCAGCGATGATCGAAGCTGAATTCGGCCACCTCGACGGCCTGCTGCACAACGCCTCGATCATCGGCCCGCGCACGCCGATCGAGCAGTTGTCCGGCGAAAATTTCATGCGCGTCATGCAGATCAACGTCAACGCCATGTTCATGCTGACCAGCACCCTGCTGCCGCTGCTCAAGCTGTCGCAGGATGCTTCGGTGGTGTTCACCTCCAGCAGCGTTGGCCGCAAGGGCCGTGCTTACTGGGGTGCTTACGGCGTGTCGAAGTTCGCCACTGAAGGTTTGATGCAAACCCTCGCCGATGAAGTCGAAACCGTGGCGCCGGTGCGCTCCAACAGCATCAACCCCGGCGCCACTCGCACCAGCATGCGTGCTCAGGCGTATCCGGGGGAAAACCCGCTGAACAACCCGACGCCAGAGGAGATCATGCCGGTCTATCTGTATCTGATGGGCCCGGACAGCACCGGCATCAACGGCCAGGCTTTCAACGCTCAGTAGTGCCATACGTCGGCTTTGTTGCCGCGGCGGATTCCCGTCGCGGCCAACATTTGCCGCTCGCGGCCGTCACAATTTAGTCAATTATCCAGCGCTAATTTTCCCCGCAAGCTCGCAAGCCATTGAATAAAAACGGTTTTAACAAATATGAACCGAATGGCACGACTTTCGCTCTAATTTTCCTCAAAGCAAGCCGCGTGAAGGCAATGGGGCGAGGCCGATTTCGATAGCTTACTAATCGTCATCAGGCAGACTAAACTTACGCCAAACGTCCTACGGGACTGATGGATCAGTATGACGCGCAGCCCATAGCCGCTCTCACCCAGCCTGTAAGACAGACTTACTGCTAAGGGTTCACGCCATATGAAATCACCCTCCCAGACCAATGCAATTGACTTCGACAGCGCCAAATTGCAACGCCTGGGCTTCGGTCAACTGCCTCCCTTGCTGGAGCGACCGACCAGTCTTGCGCAGCTGCGCCAGCAACTGAGCCTGCAACTGCAAACCAGTCTTGAACCGCAACGTATCCTCGGGCTGTTTTTCCGTGAGGTTCAACGCCTCGTGCCGCTGGACGCCTTGAGTTACGTGCATCAGGGCAGCGACCTGCGGCTGGAGTTCGGCGCTCGCGGTCACCATTCGGTCAGCTACAGCTTGAGCCACGAAGGCGAGCACATGGGCGAACTGGTGTTCCGCCGCAATCAGCGTTTCAACGAACAGGATCAGGGCAACCTCGAATCACTGCTGTCGTCGCTGCTGTATCCGATGCGCAACGCCCTGCTCTACCGCGCCGCGACGCAAAGTGCTCTGCGAGATCCGCTGACCGGCGCCGGCAACCGCATTGCCATGGAGCAGACCTTGCAACGCGAGATCGACATGTCGCGCCGGCACGGGCAGCCACTGTCTGTGTTGATGCTGGATATCGACCACTTCAAACGCGTCAACGACAGCCATGGGCACAGCGCCGGTGATGACGTGCTCAAAGCCGTGGCGGCGTCGATCAAGGGTCAGTTGCGCAACGTCGACATGGTCTTTCGCTATGGCGGTGAAGAGTTTTTGATTCTGCTGTCGAACACCAGCCGCGAGGCGGCGGCGATGGTTGGCGAGCGACTGCGTTATGCGGCGCAGGCTGCCGAGTATTACGCGGATGGCCAGTTGATCGAGTTGACGGTGAGTCTGGGCTGCTCGACGCTGCTGCCGGGGGAATCGGCGGAGAGCCTGTTGCGCCGCGCGGACAGTGCGCTGTATGTGGCCAAGCGCGAAGGTCGTAACCGTTTGGCAATGGCGGGTTAAGCCCTCCGGACACACCCAAATCAAATGTAGGAGCGAGCCTGCTCGCGATGCGATCTGACATTCAACAATGATCTTGACTGACAGTCCGCAATCGCGAGCAGGCTCACTCCTACATTTTTTTACGCGGTGTTAGCCGGAATCAGCTCTCGACTACAGCCCTGCGCTCACGGCTTACCAGCAATCGCTCGGACGTTTCCAGTTGCATGCACCGTTCGAGGAACAGGTACATATAGTCGTAGCTCTTGCACACCGCCTGACGCAGCTCGGTCTGCAAGGCCTTGCTCGGGTTCATCCCCGCCAGCGTGCAGATGATCTCCAGCGCTTCCCATGGATGCGCATCATCGTACTGCGCATGCATCTTCAGCCACTTCATCGCGCGCTTGCGATCCTCTTCCGGGAACGCGGCGGCGTAAACGCCCGTGGAGCACACCACCGCTGACCACTCACCCGTTGCGCCTTCAATTGCATAGTTAGTGGCGGCAATGGCCACGATCAGCGAATCGGCGGAACTGGTGTGCCAGCACCAATGACTCAAGGCATGCAGTTCCGGCGGCACTTGCTGTGCTTGCAGGTCTTCGAGACTGACACCGTGCGCGCGACTCCAGTGCACCCAATAATCGGCGTGGTTGAGTTCGACGCGGATATTGCGCATCAACCAGCGCCGCGCCATGTCTTCACCCGGGTGGCGGGCGAACTTGGTTTTGGTCAGGTTCTGCGCCATGTACAGCGCGAACTGCTCAACTACGGGCCAGCCCCCGACAAGGTACTGACGCATGGTTTTTGCGCTGAGCTTGTTATCACGCATGCGCAGATATAACTCATGTTCGACAACCCGGCGCTTGCTCTCGCTGCAATCCTCAATGAGCTGTTGTGCCCAGGCAGGATAACTTGCAGCTTCCATGAGTGGTCCGGTTCGGTTGAATGTGTCGATCACTGTTCGGCTCCTTTTGATTTGTGATTATAAGGATCGGCAAGAGATTTCAACGGAACGTGCCAGGCGCTTTGAATAACAGTGGCTGCGGTCTGGCGGGCCGACTTTGCAAACTGTCACAGGTAAACAACTGCGGACGCTCAATAACGTAACCCTGAGCGTAATCAACTCCGATCTCAAGCAAGGCTTGTTCGATCTGGGTTGTTTCAACAAATTCGGCAATTGTCTGCTTACCCATGACATGCCCGATGTGATTGATCACTTCGACCATTGCGCGGTTAATCGGGTCGTCCAGCATATCCTTTACGAAACTCCCGTCGATCTTCAGGAAGTCTACAGGTAAATGTTTCAAGTAAGCGAATGAAGACATTCCGGCACAAAAGTCATCCAGCGAAAAGTAACAACCTAAGCCTTTGAGTTCATTAATAAAACGTATTGCACTGCCTAAATTTGAAATAGCACTGGTTTCTGTAATTTCAAAACAAATCATTTCAGGCGGGATGGCATAGTTAACAAACTGTTCCCTCAGGAAGTGCAAAAACGCGTCATCTCCTATAGTAATGCCTGACAGATTAATCGCACACATCGCCAACGGGCCTTCATGTTCTTCTGCAATACATTGAGCAATAACCTTAAATACGTTTTGCACAACCCAACGATCTAACTGACTCATCAATCCATAACGTTCAGCGGCCGGAATGAAACTGTCCGGAAGAATCATCCGGCCGGATTCATCATGCAGGCGCAGCAAAATTTCGATGTGCGCGCGGCCATCCTGAATGCCGCCCAGCGGAGCGATTTCCTGGGCGTACAGGCAGAAGCGGTTTTCCTCCAGTGCCATGTGCAAGCGTTGCACCCAGGCCATCTCGCCGAAGCGCAGGGACAGCTCCGAATCGTCGGCGTGATAGACCTGCACCCGATTGCGGCCCTTTTCCTTGGCCATGTAGCAGGCCATGTCGGCTGCGCGCAGCGACGCTTCGAGGGTGGTCGGCGTCTGACCGACATGCACCAGGCCGATACTGACGGTGGTCAGAAATGGACGGCCCTTCCACACGAAATGCAGGTTCTGCACGGTCTGGCGCAGGCTGTCGGCAATCTTCTCCGCTGCCTCCAGCGCGCAGTTCTCCAGCAAGATCCCGAACTCATCGCCACCCAGCCGCGCCAGGGTGTCGCCCTCGCGCAGGCCTGATTGCAGCAACGCGCAGATATGCCGCAACAACTCATCGCCCGCCGCGTGACCGCAGGTGTCGTTGACCAGTTTGAACTGGTCGAGATCGAGGAACATCAGCGCATGTCGCCCGCCCTGCCGCGAGAGATTGTGCAGCGCTTGCTCCAGGCGATATTCGAACTCGCGACGGTTGGCCAGCCCGGTCAGCGCATCGTGGGTTGCCTGCCACGACAGATTGGCGATGTACTGCCGCTCCTGGGTCATGTCGTGCAACACCAGCACCGTGCCGCTGACTTTGCCGGCATTGCGGATTGGCGCGCCGACCAGCGTCACCGACACCGTGCTGCCGTCGAGTCGCTGAATCAGTTTGGAGTGTTCGCTGCCCCCGCTGAGTTTGCCGCTGAGGATGTGCTCGATCAGCGTCTGCCCTTCGGCCTGCGCATTGTCATCGAGCAAATTGAACAATGCCGCCAACGGCAAGCCGGCAGCCTGCTCGGCTTTCCAGTGGGTCAAAGCCTCGGCGGCCGGGTTCATGTAATCGATAGCGCCGTCGACATCCGTTGTGATCACGCCGTCGCCAATCGAATGCAGCGTGACATGCGCACGATCTTTTTCCAGTTGCAGGGCTTCGGCAAACGCGTGGCGTTGTTTGAGCAACTTGCGTGTGCGCAACAGCGCCAGCACGATCAACCCCAGCGCGGTGGCGAGGTTGGTGAACAGCAGCAGCCGCAGAATCACCCGCGAACCTTCACCCAAAGCATCACTGAACGCTTTGGCCGCCGGCGTCACGCCGTCGTTGATATCAAAAATCTGCGCTTTCCAGAGGCGAACATCCGCATCGGACGCGGTGTTCTCGGTGATGCTGTGATGCATCTCGCGTGCCACGTTATCCAGCTCGACCAGATAGGCATCGCCCACCGTCCAGCGGTCGATCGCCCTTTCCAGATAACTGAAATGACGAAAATTGAGGTACAGCCAGATCAGGCTGGAGACGTCATCCGGGTGGTTGCCACCCTTGAGAATGCCTTCACGCGCCGATTCCAGATCCGGTGGCTGACGATCCAGGGCCACGCGCAATTGATGACCGCCCTGCGGCACGGCAATGGCGTCCTGATACTTGAGGAAGATCGCCTCGTCACGGCTGTCGGCGTACAGGTTGAGGTAATAAATGGCGTCTTTCTGACCTTTCGACCACAGGCTCTCGCCCGCCACGTAACCACGCACGGCCGACAGGACATAAAGACTCACACCGCCCAATAACGCCTGAAACAACACGACGGCAATGAAAGGCCAGACGATGCCCAACAAACGTGGCGTTCCGAGCGTCCGCTTTTGCTTCATGGGATCCCTTGTATGGCACTGCCTGATCATCCCTTCCGATCAGACCACCTTCCTAGACTAGGAGGCGTTTGGGCTCACGGCAAGCGGCATGGATGCCGATAACTCAGTGGCGCTGCAAATGCCCGTAGAGCTTGGCGTACAAACCACCATCGGCGATCAATTGTTGATGGTCGCCGTCTTCAGCCACTTGCCCGCCGTCGAACACCAGCACGCGATCGGCCTGCTTCACCGCTGACAAACGGTGGGCAATGATCAGCGTGGTGCGACCGTTGAGAAAGCGCGCCATGGCCTGATGCAGGTTGTATTCGGTGGCGGCATCGAGGGCCGAGGTGGCTTCGTCGAGGATCACCACTTTTGGCTCGGCGAGGATCATCCGCGCAATCGCCAAACGTTGGCGCTGACCACCGGAGAGGCGCACGCCGGAGCGGCCGACGATGCTGTCGAGGCCATCCGGCAAGGCGCGGATGGTTGCTTCGAGCTGGGCGATTTCCAGCGCCTGCCAACAGGCTTCGTCGTCGCGCGTGCGACCCATGGTCAGGTTGGCGCGCACGGTGTCGTTGAACAGCGCCGGGTGTTGCAACACCACCGCGACGTTCTCGCGAACGGTGTCGAGGCCGATCTCCTGCTGGGTCGAACCGCCGAAACGAATGGTGCCGGACAGCGGCGTGTACAACCCCAGCAGCAATTGCACCAGAGTACTTTTGCCGCCGCCACTGGCACCGACAATCGCGACTTTCTCACCGGGGGCAATCGACAGATCGAGCTGATCGAGCACCAGTTCATCGCCGTAACCGAAGCTCAACCCTTGCACCTGAATACCGACGGTGTCGCGGCCCTTGAACGGATCGACGCCGCCGGGATACTGCGGTTCATCGGCGCGTGCCAGCAACTCGTTGATCCGCGTCAGCGCACCGCCCGCCGCGTAGTAGGCGTATTGCAGGTTGAGCAGTTGTTCGACCGGGCCGATCATGAACCACAGGTAACTGAACACCGCGAGCATCTGGCCGATCGACAGGTCGGAAAACAGCACGGTGAGCATCGCCGCCGCACGGAAAATATCGATACCGAACTGAAACAACAAACCACTGGCGCGGTTGGATGCGTCGGTTTTCCACTGCGAGTTCACCGCGTAATTGCGCACTTCCTGCGCGCGCAGGCCAAGCCGGCCGAGGAAGAAACCCTGACGGTTGCCGGCGCGAATTTCCTGAATCGCATCGAGGGTTTCGCTCAGCGCCTGAGTGAAGCGCGCGGTGCTGTCGTTCTCGAGTTTTTTCAGGTGTTTGACGCGTTTGCCCAACTGCACCGTGGCGTAAATCACCAGCGGGTTGAACAGCAAAATCAGCAGTGCGAGTTTCCAGTGCATCCACATGAGGATGCTCGCGGTGCCGACCAGGGTCAGCATCGCCACCAGGAAACGACTGAGGGTTTCGCCGACGAATTTGTCGAGGGTATCGAGATCGGTGACCAGGTGCGTGGTCACCGTGCCGCTGCCCAGACTTTCGTATTCACCGAGGGAGATCCGCTTGAGCCGCTCGATCAGGCGCACGCGGATGCGGTAAACGATGTCCTTGGCCAGTCGCGCAAACAATCGCGACTGCAACACGCCAAAACACAGCGAGCTGCAACGCAGCGTCAGCGTCACCACCAGCATCAGGCCGATGTAGCCTGCCGCTTGCTGCCACATGCTGGGCAACACATGGTTCATGACTTTCAGCGCAGCATCGCCGTGGCCGAGCAGCACTTCGTCGACGAGCAACGGCAGCAGCAGCGGAATCGGCACGCTGCACAGCGTCGCCAGAACAGCCACGCCGTTAGCGATCCACAGGGATTTTTTGTGTGTGAGAGCCAATCGCCGGACTTCTGCCCAGCTCAGCCGGTCGACACGCTTTACGACTGGCGTGTCATCGGCCGGATCATGCACAGGCAGCGCGCTCCAGCCAGCGGCCGAGCAACGGCGACAGTTCGCTGAGCGGTTGATAGCCGTTGGTCAGCAACGCCAATTGACCGTTACGTTCGGCGAGCAAGGTCGGGAACCCGGCGATGCCGAGATCCTGCACCCAATTGAAATCAGCCAAGGTGGCTTCGTGCTGATCGGCACGGTCAAACAGCGCAGCAAATTCGATACGCGGCACGCCGGCCTGCTCGGCCAGTTCCACCAGCACGCTGGCTTGGGTGACATCACGACCTTCGGCGTAAAACGCCTGCTGGATCAGTCCGACCAGTGTCCATGCGCAATCCGGTGCCAGGCTGCGCGCGGTGACGATCGCACGGCAGGCAGGCTCGGTGTCGTAAACAAAACCGTCGGGCAACGCGCCGTCGAATCTGAACGGCTGGCCAGTCGCTTCGGTGACCGCTTGCCAGTGCTCAAGAATGTAGCGCCGCGTGGTCGGCTCCAACGCCGAGCCGCTGCCGGTGCGCAAACCGCCGACCACCAGATGCAGCTCGACCCCGGCTGCCTGCGCCTGCTCCACCAATGCCTTGGCCACTGGAGCAAAACCCCAGCACCACGAACACATCGGGTCCATCACATAGAGCAGGCGTGCAGACATGATTAAGCCTCGGTGGATGCTTGCTTATAGTTGTAGCCGATCGGGTGCGGCTGGTTGCGCGCCTTGGCCAGTTCGATCTGCTTCTGCCGGTCGATGGCGCTGCGGCGGGTCTTCTCGCTCAGCTTGTCCCAGCAATGCGGGCAACTGATGCCGGCGACGTAATGCTCGCTGGCGCGATCTTCAACGCTGACCGGTGTGCGGCAGGCATGACATTGATCGTAGTCGCCTTCGCTGAGGTCGTGGCGCACGGTCACGCGGTTGTCGAACACGAAGCAGTCACCCTGCCACTTGGTTTCTTCCTGCGGCACCTCTTCGAGGTACTTCAGAATGCCACCCTTGAGGTGGTAAACCTCTTCGTAGCCCTCGCTGAGCATGTAGCTCGAGGCTTTCTCGCAGCGAATGCCGCCGGTGCAGAACATCGCGACTTTCTTGTGCACGGCCGGGTTGAAGTGTTCTTTGATGTAGTCAGGGAATTCGCGAAAACTGGTGGTTTTCGGATCAATGGCGCCTTCGAAGGTGCCGATCGACACTTCGTAATCGTTGCGCGTATCGATCAACAGCACTTCCGGGTCGCTGATCAACGCGTTCCAGTCTTGCGGATCAACGTAAGTGCCGACCTTTTTGTTCGGGTCGACGCCTTCGACACCGAGGGTGACGATTTCTTTCTTCAGTTTGACCTTAGTGCGATAGAACGGCTGCTCGTCGCAGTACGACTCTTTGTGATCGATGTCGATCATGCGTGGGTCGTTCTTCAGCCAGGCGAGCAGGCCGTCGATGCCTTCGCGGGTGCCGGACACCGTGCCGTTGATGCCTTCTTCGGCGATCAGCAGGGTGCCTTTGATCTGGTTGTCGACCATCGCTTGCAGCAGTGGCTCGCGCAGGTTGACGTAATCTTCGAGGGTGACGAACTTATACAGTGCCGCCACGACAATCGGTTGTGTCATGGGTATTTCTCCAGGTGGCTACCCTCGCAAAGGGTGAACCGGATTCAAAAAAAACGCGCCGGGTGAGCGGCGCGTTGCGGATTCTAGCAAAAAAGATCGCAGCCTGCGGCAGCTCCTACACAGGTCTCATGTAGGAGCTGCCGCAGGCTGCGATCTTTTGATCTTAATGCTTGCTTCCTCCTGCACAGGTCGGCGACGCCGGGGCGGCGCCGGTCTCTGCCCATTCCTGCGGGGTGTAGGTGTGCAGCGCCAACGCATGGAACTCGCCCATCAACTCGCCGAGCGTGCCGTAGACTTTCTGGTGGCGCTTGACCCGGTTCAGGCCTTCGAACTGCGCGCTGACCACCACTGCCTTGAAGTGGGTCTGTAACCCGCGACTGTGCATGTGGCTTTCATCCAGCACTTGCAGATGCTCAGGCTGTAACAGGCCCAGCGTAGATTCGATGCGTTGTTGCATGCTCATCACGAACTCCGCTTACGGCTTTTTCTTGGCCGGAGCAGCGCCTTTCGGGGCCAGCTCGTTGGTCATGTCTTCCAGCAGCTTGTTGACTACCGGTACCGCGCTTTCCAGTTTGGCCTGGGTCATCTGGGCCGATTGCTGAGTCAGCTGCGGCATTTTTTCCAGGACTTTTTTACCCAGTGGCGACTGGTAGAACGCGACCAGGTCTTTCAACTCGGATTCGCTGAAGTTGGTGGTGTAGAGCTTGACCATGTCCGGCTTCAGCTTGTTCCAGCCAATGGCCTGATCCAGCGCGGCGTTGGCCTTGGCCTGATAGGTTTCCAGCACGGCTTTTTTAGCTTCAGGGGCTTTGGTCTGCTCAAAGCGCTGAGCGAACATTTGCTGCACTTGCATGTACACCGGAGTGCCCAGTTTGTCAGCGTGGGCCAGTGTCAGGAAAGCTTCGGCACTGGCGTTGTGGCTGGCGGTATCGGCAAGCACCTGGCCGCTGGCGCAAACCAGTGCAACCGCGGTACAGATGGCACGAAGACGAGTCATCGAGTTTCCTTTTAAGCAAAGCGAGGTAAAACCCCAAGGGCGACCATTCTGCGCCTAAAAATCGCTGCGGCTCAACCCCCCAAGCCTTGCCGCGCTTGATTGGCGGGGTTTTACCGGTCAACAATCGATTCGATGGAACCACCCGGGCCGAAGCCGGCCTAAACTGCGCAAACAGACCAACAGGAGTGTGCACGATGAGCCGTATCGAAACCGACAGCCTGGGCCAGATCGAAGTCCCGGACGATGCTTACTGGGGTGCTCAGACGCAACGCTCGCTGATCAACTTCGCCATCGGACAGGAACGCATGCCGCTGCCGGTGCTGCACGCCCTGGCCCTGATCAAGAAAGCCGCCGCCCGGGTCAACGACCGCAACGGCGACCTGCCCGCCGACATCGCCCGCCTGATCGAACAGGCCGCTGACGAAGTCCTCGACGGCCAGCATGATGACCAGTTCCCGCTCGTCGTTTGGCAGACCGGCAGCGGCACCCAGAGCAACATGAACGTCAACGAGGTGATCGCCGGTCGCGCCAACGAACTGGCCGGCAATCCGCGCGGCGGCAAAACCCCGGTGCACCCGAACGACCACGTCAACCGCTCGCAAAGCTCCAACGATTGCTTCCCCACTGCGATGAGCATCGCCACCGCACAAGCCGTGCAGGAACAACTGCTGCCGGCGATTGCCGAGCTGTCCGGAGGCCTCGCCGAACTCGCGGCGCGGCACATGAAACTGGTGAAAACCGGGCGCACGCACATGATGGACGCGACGCCGATCACCTTCGGTCAGGAATTGTCCGGTTTTATCGCGCAGCTGGATTACGCCGAACGGGCGATCCGCGCCGCGCTGCCGGCGGTGTGTGAACTGGCACAGGGCGGCACCGCGGTCGGCACCGGGCTGAACTCGCCGCACGGTTTTGGTGAAGCGATTGCTGCCGAACTGGCGGCGCTGTCGGGTCTGCCCTTCGTCACCGCGCCAAACAAGTTTGCCGCCCTCGCCGGCCATGAGCCGCTGACCAGCCTCTCCGGCGCGCTGAAAACCCTCGCCGTGGCGCTGATGAAAATCGCCAACGACCTGCGCCTGCTCGGCTCCGGCCCACGCGCCGGTTTTGCCGAAGTGCGCCTACCGGCCAACGAGCCGGGCAGCTCGATCATGCCGGGCAAGGTCAACCCGACGCAGTGCGAGGCACTGTCGATGCTCGCCTGTCAGGTGCTGGGCAACGACGTGACGATCGGCATTGCTGCCAGTCAGGGGCACTTGCAGTTGAACGTGTACAAACCGGTGATCATCCACAATCTGCTGCAATCGATTCGCCTGCTCGGCGATGGCTGCAGCAACTTCCAGCAGCACTGCATTGCCGGGCTGGAGCCGGATGCGGAAGTCATGGCGCGGCATCTGGAGCGTGGGCTGATGCTGGTGACGGCGCTGAATCCGCACATCGGTTATGACAAGTCGGCGGAAATCGCCAAGAAGGCTTACAGCGAGGGGCTGACGTTGCGTGAGGCGGCGTTGGCGTTGGGCTACCTGACGGATGAAGAGTTTGATGCGTGGGTGCGGCCGGAGAATATGATTGAGGCTGGGGCCAAGGGCTAAAAACAAAAGATCGCAGCCTGCGGCAGCTCCTACATTGGAATGCGTTCTCTGTAGGAGCTGCCGCAGGCTGCGATCTTTTGATCTTCAGGCCATACGCATGCGCCGCGCCTTGAGCCCGGCAATCAACGACGGTCCCAACGCCACCAGCGCCGAGCCCAACACCACCAACACCGCCCCGCCATAACCAAGCCCATTGATCTGCTCGGCATGCACGTACTCCGGCCAGATCCCCGCCGCAATCGCCACCGCGCCAAACGTTACCAACGGCGTAATCGCCAACGTCGCACTGACCCGCGACGCCTCCCAGTGCGCCAGCGCTTCGGCAAACGCGCCATAGGCAATCAACGTGTTCATGCAGCACGCCAGCAGCAACCAACCCTGCAACGGGCTCAGCTCCAGCGCTTCGAGCGGGTGCACCCACGGCGTCAGCAACAACGCGCAGAACAGGTAAATCACCATCATCACCTGCAACGAATTCCACACCGTGAGCAATTGCTTCTGACCCAGCGCGTAAAATGTCCAGACCGTCGACGCCAGCAGCACCAACAACACGCCAGCGGTGTAATCCGACAGTGAGGTCAGCAACTCAGCCAGACGCTGATTAAAGAACAGCACAAAACCGACCAGCAGCACCAACAATCCAATGCCCTGGCCAATGCTGAAACGCTCCTTGAACACAAACAGACTGGCGATCAGCAACATGATCGGCCCCATCTGCACCACCAGTTGCGCGGTGCCGGGGCTCAGCAGGTTGAGGCCCATCAGATACAGCACGTAGTTGCCGACCAGGCCAAGCACCGCCATCAGCACCAGCCAGCCACCCTTGGGCCCCAGCACTTTGCGGCTCGGCAGGCGTTTGACCGCGGCCAGATAAATGAACAGGCAGCTGCCGGACACCATCAAGCGAAACCAGGTCACCGTGACGGGATCCATCACCAGCAACACCTGTTTGAGTTTGATCGGCAGGATGCCCCACAGAAACGCGGTCAGCAGCGCCAGGAACAAGCCGTAAACCCAGCGACCGGATGAAATGTGCATGCGAACCCCAAAAGCCTGCTGACAAGTGCGCTCATTCTAGGCGTGCCGCCGGGCGCGACACAGGGACAGTTGGGGCCAGGACATGAATGAAACTGTGCAGGTCGCAGCATTAAATTGACGCGCTGCCGTTGATCGGCTGGCCGCGCGAGCTAAGTGCTTCAGGCATAAGCTGATTGGATCCCGTTCAGCGCCTCAGCCAAGGAGACCGATCATGTTAGGCATGCGCGCCCAAGACAACGCCCCCGCCACGCACTTTCGCAGCGACCGCGTGTGCCGGGTCAATGGCGAACTGTATTTCAGCACTCGGGAAAACACCCTTGAGGGGCCGTTTGAGAGTGCCGAGCAGATTGAGAAGGAAATCCAGGCTTACATTGCGCGGATGCAGGGGCTGGATTCCAACCGGATATCCGGTTGATGCCATCGCGAGCAGGCTCACTCCTACAGGGGAATGCATTCCAATTGTAGGAGTGAGCCTGCTCGCGATAGCGGTCGATCAATCAACAAATCTTTCAGGGTTCAGCGCACCGCCTCAAACAACCCCGTCGCGCCCATCCCGCCGCCCACGCACATCGTCACAATCCCGTAACGCAAATTACGCCGCTGCAACTCCCGCACCAGATGCCCGACCTGCCGCGACCCGGTCATGCCGAACGGGTGACCAATCGAAATCGAGCCACCGTTGACGTTGTACTTGTCGTTATCGATCTCCAGCCGATCACGGCTGTACAGGCACTGCGAAGCGAACGCCTCATTGAGTTCCCACAGATCAATGTCCGCCACCTGCAAACCTTTCGCCTTGAGCAGTTTCGGCACCGAGAACACCGGGCCGATGCCCATCTCGTCCGGCTCGCAACCGGCCACGGTAAACCCACGGAAAAACGCTTTCGGCTTCAGCCCCAATTCCAGGGCTTTTTCCAGACTCATCACCAGCGTCATCGACGCGCCATCCGACAGTTGCGACGAGTTGCCCGCCGTCACCGAACCGTCTTCAGCGAACACCGGTTTCAACCCGGCGAGGCTTTCATAGGTGGTGTCCGGACGGTTGCAGTCATCGCGATCAACCACGCCGTCGAGAATTTGCACTTCGCCAGTGTTCTTGTCTTCAACGCGATACTTCACCGACATCGGCACGATTTCATCGTTGAACAGCCCGGCCGCCTGCGCCTGCGCGGTGCGGATCTGGCTCTGCAATGAATAGCGATCCTGCGCCTCACGGCTGACGCCATAACGTCGCGCAACCACTTCGGCAGTCTGACCCATCGTGTAATAGATGCCCGGCGACTGTTGCTTGAGCAGCGGGTTGATCAGGTGATCGGTGTTGACGCTTTTCATCGTCAGGCTGATCGACTCGACGCCGCCGGCGACGATGATGTCGCTGCAACCCGAGGCGATCTGGTTGGCGGCAATCGCAATCGCTTGCAAGCCCGACGAGCAGAAACGGTTGAGGGTCATGCCGGCGGTGCCGGTGCCCAGACGCGAGAGTACCGCGACGTTGCGGCCGATGTTGTAGCCCTGCGCGCCTTCGTTGGAGCCAGCGCCGACGATGCAATCCTCGACGCTGGCCGGGTCGATGTCATTGCGCATCAGCAGCGCGTTGACGCAGTGTGCCGCCATGTCATCGGGGCGGGTCTGGTTGAACTTGCCGCGAAAGGATTTGGCCAGGCCAGTCCGCACGCTGTCGACGATCACCACTTCACGCATGGCATACCTCATTGTTGCTGTCGGTTGAGAGTGAACCGAGCATAAGTCCACCCCATTGCCGACCGCGACAATCATTCACCCCGCGTATGCGTGTCCATCGGTTCAGTCCTTGTGCTTTTTCGCGTGCTTGTCGGATTTCTCGAACGCGTCTTCGAGCGCGCGGTTGATCGTGCGCAGCACTTTCACTCGCGCCCAGCGCTTGTCATTGGCCTCAACCAACGTCCACGGCGCGATCTCGGAACTGGTGCGATCGACCATATCGCCGACGGCGGCACGGTAATCGTCCCACTTGTCGCGGTTGCGCCAGTCGTCCTCGGTGATCTTGAAGCGCTTGAACGGGATCTCTTCGCGCTCCTGGAAACGCTCCATCTGCGTGTCCTTGTCGATGGCCAGCCAGAACTTGACGACGATCACCCCGGCGTCGGCCAGTTGCTCCTCGAAGTCATTGATCTCGCCATACGCACGCAGCCAGTCCGCCGGTGTGCAGAAACCTTCAATGCGCTCCACCAGCACTCGGCCGTACCACGAACGGTCGAACACGGTGAATTTGCCGCGCGCCGGAATATGTCGCCAGAAACGCCACAAGTACGGCTGCGCACGTTCCTCTTCGGTCGGCGCGGCAATCGGCACGATGTTGTATTGGCGCGGATCGAGCGCCGCCGCGACCCGACGAATCGCCCCGCCCTTGCCCGCTGCATCGTTGCCTTCGAACACCGCGACCAGTGCATGGCGACGCATGCGTTTGTCGCGCATCAGACCGGACAGGCGCGCCTGTTCGGTGATCAGTTGTTCTTCGTAATCTTTCTTGTCCAGACGCTGGGTCAGGTCGAGGCTGTCGAGCAGGTTCAGATGATCAACCGGTGTGCCCAGCGGCGCGGCGCTGACATCGTGGGGATGCACGTCCGGGCGTTTCAGCGCACTTTGCAAACCTTCAAGGAGAATCTTGCCGACGGCCAGACTGCGGTAATTTGCGTCCATGCCTTCGATGACATGCCACGGCGCGTAATCGCGACTGGTGCGGCGCAGCACGCGCTCGCCGTATTTGACGAATTTGTCGTAGGTCTCCGATTGCTGCCAGTCCAGCGGGCTGATGCGCCAGCTGTGCAACGGATCGTCGGCCAACGCTTTGAGCCGTGCCTTCATCTGCTTCTTCGACAGGTGAAACCAGAATTTGAAGATCAGCGCGCCTTCATCGCAGAGCATCTTTTCCAGACGCTCGGCGCCAGCGATCGCTTGATCCAGGCGTGGATCCTTGAACAAACCGTGGACTCGCCCCTGGAGCATCTGGCTGTACCAGTTGCCAAAGAAAATCCCCATCCGCCCTTTGGCCGGGAGCATCCGCCAGTAACGCCAGGCCGGTGGCCGCGAGAGTTCTTCGTCGCTCTGTTGGTCGAAGGTGCGCACCTCGATCAGGCGCGGATCCATCCACTCGTTGAGCAACTTGACCGTCTCGCCCTTACCCGCGCCTTCGATGCCGTTGATCAAAATGATCACCGGGAAACGCTTCTGTTGCTGCAACTCGAACTGGGCTTCCAGCAGCGCTTCACGCAGTGCCGGGACGGCGGCCTCGTAGGTGTCTTTGTCGATGGCGTGACCGATTTCAGCGGATTCAAACATTGGACGGCTCCTTCCAGGGTTCAGCAAGACTAGCGGATGATGACAACCTCTGAACAGATCGCAGCCTGCGGCAGCTCCTACACTGGAATGCAATCCACCCTGTAGGAGCTGCCGCAGGCTGCGATCTTTTGACATTTTCCATGGCCCCCTGGATCAGACCTTGCCATGGATCAAGCAACCCTCGCCCGATCGGCTAGAATGGCCGCCTTGACGTTGCCGAGCCTGCCATGAAACCCGTATTGCCCCACGCCCAACTCGATTGGGATGAACAGGGACGCCCGCGTTCGCGAGTGTTTGATGACGTGTATTTTTCCGACAAGTCCGGTCTGGATGAAACCCGTTATGTGTTCCTCGAACAAAACCGCCTGGCCGAGCGTTTTGCTGCGCTGCCGGCAAGCGGTCGCCTGGTTATCGGCGAAACCGGTTTTGGCACCGGGCTGAATTTTCTCTGTGCCTGGCAGTTGTTCGCACAACACGCCGTGGCCGGGGCGCGGTTGCATTTTGTCAGCGTCGAAAAATACCCGCTGAGCCCGGCCGATCTGCAACGGGCATTGGCCTTGTGGCCAGAACTCAAACCGCTGGCCGATCAGTTACTCAAGCATTACGTAGCCATCCATCAAGGCTTTCAGCGCATCACTCTGGCCGACGGTCGCGTGACGCTGACCCTGCTGATCGGCGATGCACTGGAGCAACTGCCGCAACTCGATGCGCAGATCGATGCATGGTTTCTCGACGGTTTCGCCCCGGCGAAAAACCCCGACATGTGGACGGCGGAACTGTTCGTCGAACTGGCACGACTCGCGGCACCCGGCTCGACCATCAGCACCTTCACCAGTACCGGTTGGGTGCGCCGTTTGCTCAACGCCGCCGGCTTCAAAATGAAGCGCACGCCGGGCATTGGCCATAAGTGGGAAATTCTGCGTGGCGAGTTCCTCGGTTGGCCGTCAGACGTTGCGCCACCCGCCTCGGAAAAACCGTGGTTCGCCCGCCCTGCTCCGCTCACCACTGAACGTCGGGCGCTGGTGATCGGCGCTGGACTGGCCGGTTGCGCCACCGCTTCCAGCCTCGCCGCGCGCGGTTGGCAAGTGAGCTTGCTGGAGCGCCACGATGGCGTGGCGCAAGAAGCCTCGGGCAATCCGCAGGGCGTGCTGTATCTGAAGCTCTCCGCCCACGGCACCGCGTTATCGCAATTGATCGTCAGCGGTTTCAGCTACACCCGTCGCTTGCTGGAAACCCTGCAACGCGGCACCGATTGGGACGATTGCGGCGTGCTGCAACTGGCTTTCAATGCCAAGGAAGCCGAGCGCCACGCACAATTGGCCGCAGCCTTCCCCGAAGATTTACTGCAATGGCTCGATCAGCCCGAAGCGCAACACCGCGCCGGCATCGGTCTGGCCCACGGCGGTTTGTACTACCCCGAAGGCGGCTGGGTGCATCCGCCGGCGCTGTGTCAGGCGCAAGCGGCGCAACCGAACATCGAACTGCTCAGCCATCGTGATGTGCTGGAACTGCGCAAAGTTGACGATCAGTGGCAAGCCTTCGACGGTGACCGCTTACTGGCCAGCGCACCGGTCGTGGTGCTGGCCGGCGCCGCCGAGATCAAACGTTTTGCGCAAAGTGCCGAGCTGCCGCTCAAGCGCATTCGCGGACAAATCACTCGCCTTGCCGAGACCGCAGAAAGCCAGGCCCTGACCACCGTAGTCTGCGCCGAAGGCTACGTCGCCCCGGCACGTTTAGGCGAACATACCCTCGGGGCGAGCTTCGATTTCAACAGCGACGACCTGACCCCGACCATCGCCGAACACGAAGGCAATCTGGCGATGCTCGAAGAAATCTCCAGCGACCTCGTGTCGCGTCTGCACATCAGCGAACAGCCTGTCGAAAACCTTCAGGGCCGCGCTGCCTTCCGCTGCACCAGCCCTGACTATTTGCCGATCGTCGGCCCCCTCGCCGACCGCGAAGCATTCGATCAGGCATACGCCACGTTAGCCAAAGATGCCCGCCAGGTTCCGGACGTGGCCTGCCCGTGGCTTGACGGGCTCTACGTCAACAGCGGTCACGGCTCTCGCGGTCTGATCACCGCACCGCTGTCGGGTGAATTGCTCGCCGCCTGGCTCGACAACGAACCGTTGCCGCTGCCGCGAAGTGTCGCTGAGGCGTGCCATCCCAATCGCTTTGCGCTGCGCCGTCTGATTCGCGGCAAGTAACTTTCACCCTTGAGGCATGGCGCAGATTCCCAGATTAACCAAACGTATCGCATCGTCGGTCAGGCGTGTCAGCACAGCTTCCTCAGCCAGCTCACGCTGGAACCTGATCGCATCCATCTGGCTGAGATAATCGGCGGAACTGAGTGTGCTCGCCTGTTCAAATACGGCATCCAGCTGCGATGAAAACGTCTCGTCAATGTTGGAGAACTGGCGACTGAACGTGCGTTTGAGGTAATCGCACCAGAATGACTGGCGCTGCAGGAACGTCACCCACTGCGCTGAAGCTTCAGCCGTAATGATCCTGTTCTTCGCAATGTCCAGATCAGCACGGGTCACACCGCCCAGTAATGCATAACGCATGAACCGCGGCTGCCCCGGCAGATCCAGGTCATCGGCGAGACCGGTGCGATACGCGAGGTTGACCTCCAAAGGATCGGCGGTCGGATTCTTGTCGGCATGTTCTTGAGCGATCTGGTTCAACTGATCCAGACGGAACAGACCACGGCCGAGTTTGATCAGGGGTTTGGCACCATTTACCCGACTTTCAGCAGGGCTGATCACCCTGTCGACTTCAAAGGCGATTTCCAGATGACTGAAGTTTATCGCCGCACTGTCCGTACAGTTGATCGGATTGGCCGCCAGATCGAGGATCTGTTCGTACAACGGCGCTCGCTGCTCCGCCGCTTCGAGTACCGCCCAGACCCGTCGATGCATGTCCTTGGTCGCTTTCTCGGAATCGGCGGTATGACTGAGTTCCGCCAGCAAATGGAATAATCCTTCGGCCCTCGGATCATCCTTCAATGCCGTCCAGATTCGGTTACGACGATTCCAGTCCTCCCCCGCGCCGTCAGTGAACCAGAGCGATCGCGCCTGGTTTTCATCGAGACGGGCATTATCGTTATCCAGATAGCCCATGCCGACGCCGATGTTTTCCCGGTAATTGGACAGGTGCGTGTTGCTGACATCGGACAGTGGATTGAATCGCAGGTTAAGTGCCTCACTGAAACGGCGCGGGGTTGTGAAGAGCCAATCCGGCAATACCTTTATTTCGTTGTTGCGCAAATCCACCCAGTCCGGATCCGGCAAGCGTGCCAGACCTTTGGGCAATTCCGTAGCACCGGTCTCGCGCAGTGCCAGAGAGCGCAATTTCAACATATGACTGACATCCGGGGTTGCCCCCAGCGGATTGCCGCTCAGATTCAAACTGTGAAGCGTGCGTAACTGGCTCAGCTTCAACAGCGTCTGCTCGGTCAGCCTGATCTGGTTACCCGCCAGGCTCAACCGACCAAGATCAGGCATGAACGACAGAATTTCCGGCAGCCGAGTGAGCTTATTGCGATCAAGCTCCAGCGTTTCAACCTGCTTGAACGAGCGAAGGAAATACGCGATATCGTCGCCTTGCTCCATGTTTCTCAACGACAATCGTTTGATGTGGTCGAACTTCAGACCAGGTGGCAGGGTGGGCAGTTTGCCGACTCGCATGCCGTCCAGATTCAAGGTACAAACGGGTTGGCCATTGGCGTCTCTGACCCATAAGAGTCGCCGAAAACTGTCCTCAATCAGTTCAGCGGTGGCTTTGCGACTATGACGCACCTCTTGCCCATCCCCGCCGAGCGCCCTTATCGCGGGCTCATCCTCGCTCCAGAGTTGCAGTGCATCGCGCAGGCTGCGCAGATCCTCACGCAACGCTTTAACACCGGTTGCCCGGGTCAGCGGGTCGTTGCCCAACTGATCGATCAATTGGCTGGCCTGGGTCTCGGTGTAGCTGGGGAAAAGCCTCAAGACTTTGCGCAGCAATGCTCGCGGATGAGTCGTCGTCACCACCTGATCGGCCTGCACACAAGCCGGCTCGAAAACAACCGGCTCAGACTTGCCGGAGATCAACATCCGCGCAGTCACCTCGCGCTCGTCCAGTGCAGTTTCAAGCAGCTTGTTGCGTAGTCGAGCCCCATCAGCAGACACCGGATCGGGAAAACCGGCGGCGGCACGTTGCGCAGGAGTCAGCGCCTTGAGAATGGCTCGGTGGAGATCGTCAGCCCCCGCCTCAACCCGTCCCAGCGATTTGCTGTCGCCATCAAACACCTCATACCCGCCATTGGATTTAACCAAAGTGCGGGTGTTCAAGGGCGTCGCCGGCTCGACACCAATCGCTTCCAGCAAAGGCCCTTTCAGGTTTTTTTCTCGTACCTCAAGCCGCAGTTGTGCATCCCAGCCGCTCAGGCGTGGCAGTAACTGTATGGCCAGTTTTTCAGTGTCCGGGTTGGCCATTGCCGGCAAATGAAGCCCGATCAGCGCACGATCAACACGTACCTGATGGGTCGCGGCCCTGACCTTCTGCGCCAGACCGACAGGCACTCGACCGGTAGAACGCAGGTGCAGACGCTCGACACTCGGCGCTTGATCGATAAGACGCTGCGCGTGGCGCGCCGGCAGCTCGACAAACGTATTGCGCAGCTTCTGCACATCGTCAGCCTCGATCCGGTCATAGCGCTCATACATTCGCTGGAACACCGCCGGACGATCAGCCTTGAGCCGTGAGCCGAGTTTTTTAGCGAGAATCTCGCGCTCGTTCTGACGACCGGGATTGCCCCCCAGCAAGGCATCGACTTCCTTCTGATACAAACCATCGATCACCGTTTGCAGCAATTGACCTTCGGCCAATTGGTCTTCAGTGATCACCACACTCAGACGATCATCGCGCACCGTGGTGAGGGGGTAGGTTGCGGTGACTTCGCCCGCGGCATCGGTGACCGCGATGTAACGGTCTGTGGGCCAGCCGGGCAGCTTCGACAACGCACGCAACTGTTCATGCACAGGTTGCCCTGAGTGGGTTTCGCCCCGCTCAAGCTCGGAGATGAGCACGCGTAACCGTCGCTCCGTACGCAGTCGCTCCACGCTGTCGCGCAGCCGGGATGACAGGGCCAGATTGTCGCGCGAGGCACGCTGTAATTCTTCGTAGCGGTCGCCGCTGATCCTGCGCATCATGTCCAGTTCGGCATCGGTAAAATCACACAGCTGTGGATCGATGCGTTTGAGGGTATACGCCGCGCTGCGCCACTGTTCTGTGTCTTCGGCCGGAGTGCGCCAGCCACCTTCGACGTGACGCTCAAGCACAGGGGAGAACGCTTCAGGGCGTCCAGGGTGTTGCAGGCGCCAGGTACGCGATGTCGAATCGAAAGTGCCCGCAAGGATCCGGTGCCCGACGCGGCCGTACTCCGTGCTGCCGATCTGATGCAGTTCTTCGGTTCCTTCAGCCAGCGTGAATCCGCGCGGAAGGTCATGCTCGTAAGGGCTTAAGTCAGGTTTCCACAGGCGTGGTTTGCCGGCCTGATTGTAAATCGCGGTGAACTGGCCGAAGAACGCCGGATGTGAACGCACCAGATCGCGTCCGAGCGTGCCAACGACTTTCTGGCCACCCGCGAACACGCCCATCAGTGCAATATTTTCCGCCACGCTGAGCAGGTGTGACAGCGCTTCCTGCTGGTCGCCCCGCTGCCAGTCCTCGATGCCTTCATACACCTCGCCAAGCAATTGCCCTACCGCAACGCCCATCATCAGTTGGCCAAGCACCGGTACAAAAAATCCTGCTACGGAGGCGACGGTGACACCGAGCTGGAGAAAATCCAGCAGACGTTTGCGGCGTGCATCGTCATCAATGTCGGCGGTCGGCACCGCCAGTTTGCGTGCATCAACCTGCATTTTGCCTACGTGACTTTGCACCATGAACTCGAACAGCGGCACCGTGATCGGCAACGATTTGATGGATCCCAACTCAGCGGAATCGGCTACAGCCTTGAAAAAATCTGCCTTGTCATCTTCATCAATGCTGTTGGCGAAGTAATCCTTGTAGCGCCGATCCTTCAACTTTTGCGTCAGGTACTGTTTGAACGCATTGAAGCTCGGGTATTCGTACAACGCGCGCTCGGGCTCTCCTGCTATATACACCAGGCACGGTTCCTGAGGATGCGATTCGAACGAATGGGCGCAAAACACCACGACACCCCAGACGCAGCTGTCGAAAATCTCCAGGCCTTGCATCATCAGTGTCTGTTTGTTGTAGAGCAGCGTTGCCGCCGACACCACACCCTCGGCGTCAATAAGCCGTTGCACAGTCTGCAAACCGGCGGGGGTGATGTGATTTTTGATGGCGGCGAGTTGGGTGTCCAATTGCAACGACAGCTTTTTCATGTTCGCTATGTCGTGAACCATGGCGTTGCGCACCACGGCCTTGTCGTCACCCTCCAAAGGCCCGAAAACCTGCTGAAAATGCGCCTGATAGCGTTTACCAAGATCCAGCTCTCGGCATAGCGCGGCAAAGGCTGCCACAGTCAAACCGCTTAGGCCGCCCGGAGTGCTTTGTACGACGACCTGACTGCCGACGGGAAAACCGCCGGCGGCTTCCTCTTCGGTGAAATTCTGCATGGCGGCCTGTAGCAACGTCTGCGTGGCCGCCGGAAAGGTTTTTACGCCGTTTTCATCTGTCGATATCGGCTCGCAGCCGCAATCGGCACCGGGCAAGCTCAGAAAATCCTTTTCTACGTCGAAATCCACCGGCCATTTCTGGCGCAGCGCAACGGTCAGTTCATCGATACAAAAGGAGTGCAACGGCTTGAGCGTGGCCAGCTCCTTTTCGACTGTCAGTTGAACGGCATGCAACTCTCGAGTGGTTCGATCAATCGCCGCGAGTTGGGTGGCTGAACATTTCAGCAAAAAAGCGGGCAGGTTTTTTTGCAAGGCTTCGGCGCTGTCCAGATCGCCAGTGGCGTCGAGCAACGTGTTCAAAGTCAGATCTTGAGACTGCGTTTTTATTTCTGTGGTCGGCATCTGCAATAGTCCTTTATTGCGGGTTCGAACGACGACCATATCAATACCGAGGAAAAATAAAAAACCTAAAAAAACGGCTGAAACCCCGGTAATTCAGCAGTTTTTTGCACCGATAAAATATCTATATACCGCCATTTGAATTCGATCATTTGGTAAGTGGTGCGGCCCTCGCTTTGTCATTACGCGCTGTCGGATACACGCGCTTATAACTCATCGTTCTAAAACTCCCACAACCGCACCGGGTCAGTTTCTGAGTACCGGCCATGTCGGCCGCTGAAGAAATACCCTCCCCAACGGAAAAACCGGTAAGGACTTTATGTGCGGATTAGCTGGCGAGTTACGTTTTGATCAACAACCTGCAGACCTTGCAGCCATCGAGCGAATCACCCATCACCTGGCGCCTCGCGGCCCTGACGCGTGGGGCTTTCATGCTCAAGGGCCGATTGCCCTGGGCCATCGTCGCCTGAAAATCATGGACTTGTCGGACGGTTCGGCGCAGCCGATGGTCGACAGTCAACTCGGCCTGTCGCTGGCCTTCAACGGCGCGATCTATAACTTCCCGGAATTGCGCGCTGAGCTCGAAGCGCTGGGTTATGCCTTCTATTCCGGCGGTGACACCGAAGTGCTGCTCAAGGGCTATCACGCCTGGGGCGAAGCGCTGCTGCCGAAACTCAATGGCATGTTCGCGTTTGCCATTTGGGAGCGCGATGCCAAGCGTCTGTTTATCGCCCGTGACCGTCTCGGCGTGAAGCCTCTGTACCTGTCGCGCACCGGTCAGCGCTTGCGTTTCGCCTCGGCCCTGCCGGCGCTGCTCAAGGGCGGCGACATCAACCCGATCCTCGATCCGGTGGCGCTCAATCACTACCTGAACTTCCACGCCGTGGTGCCTGCGCCGCGCACCTTGCTGGCCGGTATTGAAAAACTGCCGCCAGCGAGTTTGATGCGCGTTGAAGCCGATGGCACCACCGAGCAGAAAACCTGGTGGACGCTGCCTTACGGCCCACACGACGACGAGAAAAATCTGACGCTGGAAGACTGGGTCGACCGCGTCCTCGACAGCACTCGCGAAGCGGTGGCAATTCGTCAACGTGCCGCCGTCGATGTCGGCGTGCTGCTGTCCGGCGGTGTCGATTCGAGCATGCTCGTCGGTCTGTTGCGTGAAGTCGGCGTGGAGAATCTGTCGACCTTTTCCATCGGTTTTCAAGATGCCGGCGGTGAGCGCGGTGACGAGTTCCAGTACTCCGATCTGATCGCCAAACACTACGGCACGCAGCACCATCAGCTGCGCATCGACGAAAAAGAAATCATCGAACAATTGCCCGCCGCGTTCCGCGCGATGAGCGAGCCGATGGTCAGCCATGACTGCATCGCTTTCTATCTGCTGTCGCGCGAAGTAGCCAAGCACTGCAAGGTGGTGCAGAGCGGCCAAGGCGCGGACGAGCTATTCGCCGGTTATCACTGGTACCCGCAAGTCGACGGCGCTGCCGACCCGTACGCGGCGTATCGCAACGCGTTTTTCGACCGCAGTTATGACGACTACGCCGCCACCGTACAACCGAAATGGCTGACCGCGAATGACGCTGCCGGCGACTTCGTGAAGGAACATTTCGCACAGCCCGGCGCCGACGCTGCCGTGGACAAAGCGCTGCGTCTGGACAGCACGGTGATGCTGGTCGATGACCCGGTCAAACGTGTCGACAACATGACCATGGCCTGGGGCCTGGAAGCGCGTACGCCGTTTCTCGACTACCGACTGGTTGAACTGTCGGCCCGTGTGCCGGGCAAATTCAAGCTGCCGGATGGCGGCAAACAGGTGCTGAAAGAAGCCGCGCGCCGGGTCATTCCGAGTGAAGTGATCGACCGTAAAAAAGGCTACTTCCCGGTGCCGGGCCTCAAGCATTTGCAAGGCGACACGCTGAACTGGGTGCGCGAACTGCTACTCGATCCGAGTCAGGATCGCGGCCTGTTCAACCCGGCCATGCTCGATAAATTGTTGACCGACCCGCAAGGCCAACTGACGCCGTTGCGCGGTTCGAAACTGTGGCAACTGGCTGCTCTGAACCTGTGGCTCAGTGAACAAGGAATCTGATCGATGAAACCCCACGCCACGGCCATCAACCAACGGCTGATTCGCGGTCAGACCCCGTCTTATGAACGCTTGCAGGCACGTCTCGCTGAAGACGGCAGCGCGCTGGCCGCCGAGCCGATCGCGGTGCATTGCGGTTGGGGCCGGTTGCTGATCGGCCACACCTTTCCTGACCCGGCGTCGTTGGCGCAGGAACTGCTCAACGAGCAGCCCGGCGAACGCGATATCGCGCTGTACGTGGCTGCGCCGCAGCAGATTCTCGGGCTGGAACCGACGCAGCTGTTTCTCGATCCGTCCGACACGTTGCGTTTGTGGTTCAGCGATTACCGTCAGGCCACCCGCGTGTTTCGCGGCTTCCGCATTCGCCGGGCGCAGAACGAGGCGGACTGGCAGGCGATCAATCTGTTGTATCAGGCGCGCGGCATGTTGCCGATCGACTCCACCCTGCTCACCCCGCACCATCAGGGCGGCCCGGTGTATTGGCTGGCCGAGGATGAGGACAGCGGCGCGGTGATCGGCAGCGTCATGGGCCTGAATCATCACAAGGCGTTCAACGACCCGGAAAACGGCAGCAGCCTGTGGTGCCTCGCGGTTGATCCGCAGTGCTCGCGGCCGGGTGTCGGCGAAGTGCTGGTGCGTCATTTGGTCGAGCACTTTATGAGTCGCGGGTTGAGCTATCTCGATCTGTCGGTGTTGCACGACAACCGTCAGGCGAAAAACCTCTACGCCAAGCTCGGTTTTCGCAACCTGTCGACCTTCGCGATCAAACGCAAAAACGGTATCAATCAACCGCTATTTCTTGGCCCTGGCCCGGAAGCGCAGTTCAATCCGTATGCGCGGATCATCGTTGAAGAAGCGCATCGGCGCGGCATTGACGTGCAGGTCGACGACGCCGACGCCGGGTTGTTTACGCTCAGCCATGGCGGCCGTCGCGTGCGTTGCCGTGAATCGCTGAGCGACCTGACCAGCGCGATCAGCATGAGCCTGTGTCAGGACAAAAGCCTGACGCACAAAGTACTGAAAGCGGCCGGTCTGAACCTGCCCTCGCAGCAACTGGCGGGCAATGCCGACGACAATCTGGCCTTTCTCGATGAGCATCAACGGGTGGTGGTCAAGCCGCTCGACGGTGAACAGGGCCAAGGTGTGGCCGTGGATCTGCAGAACATCGAAGAGCTGCAGCAGGCCATCGAAGCGGCGAAACAATTTGATAGCCGAGTGCTGTTGGAGAGCTTCCACGAAGGCCTTGATCTGCGAATTCTGGTGATCGGTTTTGAAGTGGTCGCAGCAGCGATTCGTAAGCCGGCGGAAGTGGTTGGAGATGGTCAGCATTCGATCGGTGCGTTGATCGAGGCGCAGAGTCGGCGTCGCCAGGCGGCCACCAGTGGCGAGAGCAAGATTCCACTGGATCACGAAACCCAGCGCACCTTGCATGCGGCCGGGTATGACTACAGCAGCATTCTGCCGGCGGGTGAGCATTTGTTTGTGCGCCGTACCGCGAATCTGCACACCGGTGGCACGCTGGAGGATGTGACGGCGATTCTGCATCCGACGCTGGTCGACGCGGCGGTGCGTGCGGCGCGGGCGCTGGACATTCCCATGGTTGGCCTCGATTTGATGGTGCCGGCGGCGGATCAGCCGGAGTACGTGTTTATCGAGGCCAACGAGCGCGCCGGGTTGGCCAATCATGAACCGCAGCCGACGGCTGAGCGGTTTGTTGATTTGTTGTTTCCGCACAGTCAGCCGGCCATTTAACCCCTTCCTGATCGTTCCCACGCTCTGCGTGGGAACGCCTCACCGGACGCTCCGCGTCCATTTGGGACGCAGAGCGTCCCGGGCTGCATTCCCACGTAGAGCGTGGGAACGATCAGTGCTCAACCCATCAGGAGTTTCCATGACCCCACAAATCCCCGAACCGGATCTCAACTACCTGCAAAAAGTCCTCCTGGAAATGCTCGCCATTCCCAGCCCGACCGGGTTCACCGACACCATCGTCCGTTACGTCGCCGAGCGCCTTGAAGAACTCGGCATCCCGTTCGAAATGACCCGGCGCGGCACCATTCGCGCCACGCTCAAGGGCAAGAAAAACAGCCCTGACCGCGCGGTTTCGGCGCACCTCGACACCATCGGCGCCGCCGTCCGCGCGGTGAAAGACAACGGTCGTCTGACCCTCGCCCCCGTCGGGTGCTGGTCGAGCCGTTTTGCCGAGGGCAGTCGTGTCAGCCTGTTCACCGACAACGGTGTGATTCGCGGCAGTGTGTTGCCGTTGATGGCGTCCGGGCATGCGTTCAACACTGCGGTGGATGAGATGCCGATCAGTTGGGATCACGTCGAATTGCGTCTGGACGCCTACTGCGCGACCAAGGCCGATTGCGATTCGCTGGGCATCAGCGTTGGCGATGTGGTGGCGTTTGACCCGCTGCCGGAGTTCACCGAAAGCGGCCACATCAGCGCCCGTCACCTCGATGACAAGGCTGGCGTTGCTGCGCTTCTGGCTTCGCTGAAAGCCATCGTCGACAGCGGTCAGGAATTGATGATCGATTGCCATCCGCTGTTCACCATCACCGAAGAAACCGGCAGTGGCGCGGCGGCGGCATTGCCATGGGACGTCAGTGAATTTGTCGGCATCGACATTGCGCCGGTCGCGCCGGGACAGCATTCCAGCGAACACGCGGTGAGTGTGGCGATGCAGGATTCCGGCGGCCCTTACGACTATCATCTGTCGCGGCATTTGCTGCGCCTGGCCGCTGAAAACGAGCTGCCGGTGCGTCGTGATCTGTTCCGTTATTACTTCAGCGATGCGCATTCGGCGGTGACCGCCGGGCACGATATTCGTACCGCTCTGCTGGCGTTTGGTTGTGATGCGACCCATGGTTATGAGCGTACGCACATCGACAGTCTGGCCGCGCTGAGCCGATTGTTGGGCGCGTACATCTTGAGCCCACCGGTGTTTGCCAGTGATGCGGCGCCGGCGAATGCTTCGCTGGATCGCTTCAGTCATCAGATTGAACATGACACGCAGATGGAGAGCGAAACGCGGGTGCCGCCGGTGGATAGTCTGGTAGGGCAGCGCTCCGACAATTAATGTGACCATTAGGCCGCCTTCGCGAGCAAGCTCGGCTCCTACAGTTGACCGCGTTTCCTGTAGGAGCTGAGCTTGCTCGCGATGAGGCCGGTACTGACTACACAAAACTGGCAGCCAACCGGCAATCGCCGTAGCATCCCGACATTGATTCAGCCGAGGTGCCCATGCTCATCCCTTACGACGCTCTTGAAGTCGACACCCTCACCCGCCTCATCGAAGATTTTGTCACCCGCGACGGCACCGACAACGGCGATGACACGCCGCTGGAAACCCGCGTGCTGCGCGTGCGTCAGGCGCTGACCAAAGGCCAGGCGTTGATCGTCTTCGACCCGGAAAGCGAGCAGTGCCAGTTGATGCTCAAGCACGACGTGCCCAAGCATCTATTCGACTGAAATTCTCAGCGGGCCCCTTCGCGGGCCTGCTTGCGTTGGATTCGTTCATAGACTTCGGCGCGGTGCACATTGACCTTCTTCGGCGCTTCGACGCCAAAGCGCACGCTGGAACCGTTGACGGACAGCACGCGCAGGGAAATATCGTCGCCGATGGAAATCAACTCACCGACAACACGGCTGAGTACAAGCATGAGGTTCGTCCTTCAGGGGGTGGCAAACCCTGAAGATGCGCGGCTTGCCGGCGCGCCACAATGTGTGGCCGGCAATTCAGTCTTGCCCTACAGCTTGGCAAGCCCTTGGCTGTCAGACGCTTCCGACAAATCGATGATTCAGGCAGCCGAAAACCGCGGCCCGAACAGAATCACGCTGGCGCCGATCACACACAGCGCCACGCCGATCCAGTCCGAACTCAACGGGCGCACGCGCTCGACCACCATCAGCCAGCCAATCGACGCGACGATGTAGATCCCGCCATAAGCGGCATACGCACGGCCGGCATAGTTGGCTTCAACACGGGTCAACAACAACGCGAACAACGTCAGGCTGAGCAACGCCGGGATCACCCACAACGCACTTTTGCCCTGACGCAGCCACATGAAGAAAGCGTAACAACCGGCGATTTCAAACAGCGCCGCGAGGAAGAACCACAAGTAATTGAGCATTGACGCGTCTCGACAGGGTGACCATTGCGGCCACCCTAACGACGCAATCCGCTACGGGCAAGGTCAGCCGTTGTTCTGTTTGGCCTTGGTGCGCATTTTCTCCGCCATCGAGGTCATTTCGTTGTAGAGCAGTTGCGGGTTTTTCTGCTTGATCGCCCACGCCATGCGCCCTTGTTCGTGAGGCAGGATCATGAACTCGCCGGCAGCGACTTGCTGGTAAATGTAATCGGCGATGTCCGCTGCGGTAATCGGCGAACTCTCCAGCAACTTGCCGACCGCCGCCTTCATTGCCGGGGTCGGGCCACGGAAAGAATCAAGCAAGTTGGTCTGAAAGAACGAAGGACAGACCACATGCACGCCGACTTCCTGTTGCGCCAGTTCAATCAACAGACTTTCCGAAAGCGCCACGACACCAGTCTTGGCGACGTTGTAGTTGCTCATTGCCGGGCCCTGCATCAGCGCGGCCATCGAGGCGATGTTGATGATCTTGCCTTTGCTTTGTTCGAGCAGCGGCAGGAACGCTTTGCAACCCTTGACCACACCCATCAGGTTGATCGCGATTTGCCAGTCCCAGTCTTCCAGCGACAGTTCGCTGAAGAAACCGCCTGACGCGACGCCGGCGTTGTTAACGATGATGTCGATGCCGCCAAGTTTTTCTTCGCAAGCCTGTGCGAAGGCTGTGAGTTGGCTGTAATCACGCACATCGCAGCGCTGGATGAAGCCGTCGCCGCCCGCCTCGCGCACCATTTTCAGGGTTTCCTGCAGGCCGGGTTCGCTGACGTCGGACAAGGCCAGTTGCCAGCCTTCACGCGCCCAGCGCAGCGCGATTTCGCGACCCAGGCCTGAGCCCGCGCCAGTGATCATCATGCGATTTTGCATAGCAGACAGCCTTGTTGTTCTGGGGAAGATGCGCGGAGTGTAGCGAAGGTTGTGTGTGCGCCCACGCTCCATCAAGTTGCTGAATACAAGGTCAAAAGATCGCAGCCTTCGGCAGCTCCTACATGGATTTGTGTAGGAGCTGTCGAGTGAAACGAGGCTGCGATCTTTTTGCGTCAAAGGAAATAAGCGACTAATCCAAATACATTAAAAAAACATTGAATTTTCTTTCATTCGCACCAGTCGGATTTTGTAAGCCGCCTGGAATTACTTAGTCTCCAGTCGCCCCTTGAACACCAAGACTTCTCGAACTCTCTCAACAAGGAAATCGACATGGGCACAATTCTTATCATTATCCTGATCCTGTTGCTGATCGGTGGTCTGCCGGTCTTCCCGCACTCCAGAAGTTGGGGTTATGGTCCGTCGGGCATCATCGGTGTGGTGCTGGTCGTGCTGTTGGTGCTGTTGCTACTGGGTCGGATATAACCCTTCAGCCGGCAAAAAAAAGAGGCCCTTTTCAGGGCCTCTTTTTTATTGCGCGGACTTTTACTTTACAGCGCTTAGTCCGGCTTGCCGTTAATCACACCGGCGGTGTTGTCCATCAGGCTCTTGGTCGCCGTTTGCAGGAACGCTTCGAGTTTGTGTTTCAACTCGGCAGCGCGTGGTGCATCCGGAATAACCTCGGCACTTGGGGTGGCGCCCAGTTGGTACTGATAGACCTTCGCCGACATGTCCTTGTCTTTCGGCAGTACCAGAATCTGGTCTGCGGTGACGATGGCAGTGGTCTGCTCGCTGCCCGACGGCTTGATCACACCGAAACCGGTGTCGCCTTCCGGCAGGTTGAGCAGGTCACGGCCCCAGCACTGGTGACGCACTTCGCCACCGAGGCGACCCATGATGGTCGGCACGATGTCGATCTGCGTGCCCACGGTGTGATCACGGGTGCCGAACTTCTCCTGGATGCCCGGCGCGATCATCAGCATCGGCACGTTGAAGCGGCCCAGATCCATTTCGGTGATCTGACGCTCATTGCCGAAACCGTGGTCACCGACGATGACGAACAGGGTTTCCTTGAAGTACGGCTCTTTGCGCGCCTTCTCGAAGAACTGACCCAACGCCCAGTCGGAGTAGCGCATGGCGGTCAAGTGTTCGTTGAGGCTGCCACGATCGGTCACGCGCTCGACCGGCAATGGCGACGGCAAGGCGTATGGCGTGTGGTTGGACAGGGTTTGCAGCAACGCATAGAACGGCTTGCCGTTTTCACGCGCCTTCAACTCGACCAGACCGCGATCGAACATGTCCTGGTCGGACACGCCCCACGTTGGATCGGAGAACACCGGGTTAACGAAATCGTTACGGCCAACGAAGTTGGTCATGCCTTGGTTGCTGAAGAAACCCGACTGGTTGTCCCAGGCGAAGTCACCGTTGTAGACATAGACGTCGTCGTAGTCACGGTGGCTAAGCAACTGCGGCAGGCCGGACAGTTTGTGACTGCCTTCCGGGGTCTGCATCAGGTATTCGAAACCCGGCAGGTTCGGGAAGCAGGCCATGGTCGCGAACATACCCTGGTGGGTGTGCGTGCCGTTGGAGAAGAAACGGTCGAACAGCAGGCCTTCCTTCGACAGTTTGTCGAGGTACGGCGTGATGTTGCCCGGCGCGCCCAATGCACCGACCGAGTGACCGGCCATGCTTTCCATCAGGATCACGACAACGTTCTTGATCGGCAGGGTCTTGTCGGCCGGCGGTGTGTAGTCGCGGCGCACGGCAGCGATGTCGGCATCGGCCAGTTTGTCGTCCGGCATCACCAACATCTCGCGCACCACTTTCTGCGCTTCTTCTTGCGGCAGTGTGGCTTTCCAGATGTTGTCGCGGTCTTCGCCCATGCGGTCTTTCGCAGCGGCGATCAGCGACAGCGTACCGTTGAGGCCGAGCTGGTTGGCGAAGTTGGAATCGGTGGTGTAGACGTCACCCCAACGCATTGGCGGGCCCTGACGCAGGGTGCCACGCGCGGCAACCACGCAGATCAACAGGCACACCACGAATACCGCAGCGCGGGTGTACCACGGCGCCACCTGACGGCTGCTGACGGTACCGCCGCTGAACGGCCCGCGCGGACGCGTTGCACGATCAGCGCCTTTGAACGCCAGGGTCAGAATCACCGTGCCGACGACCCACGCCAGCAGATAACGCACCACCGGGAAACCGTACCAGAGCATGCTCATCACGGTTTTCGGGTCTTCTTTCACGTACTGGAACACCAGACCGTTAAGGCGCTGGTGGAACTCACGGTAGAAGTCCATCTCCATCAGGCCGAGGAACAGCGCGATGCTCGAAGCGATGGTCAGCCACAGACGGAAGAAACCGCGTGCTGCCATGGCCCGGGCGCTGAACAGCGCCAGTACCAACGGAATGCACAGGTAAACCACCAGGCGCAGGTCGAAACGCAGGCCGTTGGCGAAAGCTTCGAGGAACGTCGAAGCGGGGGTATCGAGGATCATCTCGCGGTTGTAGACCAGCAGCGCGAGGCGCAGCACGGAAAACATCACCATCATGACCAGCGCACAAAGCAGCGTGTAGGCCAGATGCGATTTGACGGTCGGTTGCAGCAGGCGAGCAGAAGATCGCTGCTGATTCAGGGCGTCCGGGTTTGCCATGTCGTTTTAGGACCCATTAGTTGAAGTTGCAAAAATACAGCGGCGCCCTGCCCTCTATTGGCCATTCCAGGCCCCGGGGCGTGCGCGGTGCGCAAATGTTGCACGATCGTTCGCACCATTGCCATTGATTACTGCCCCGCCGCCAGACAGTTTCATTTCAAGCGGCAGCAGACAGCGGCAACGTGCAAACAGCGCGGGCGAATTGTCTGGAACACTTTGTGAAAATTTCGTGCAACGCATATCTGGAAACACAATATAGATACAAAACAAAACGCCCCGAATCGGTCGGGGCGTTTTGTGTAGAGCGGGCTGATTACTTCTCGGCGCGTTCTTTCAGAGCTTTGAGGGTGTTGAACGGTGCGTCGACCACGAACTTGTTGGCAACCATCGCCGGCACGCTGCCGCCTGGCTCGGTGTGAACCTGGTAGGTCACTTCAACCTGATCACCTTTTGGTACGAACTTCCAGAAGCCTTTGACCTGTTCAACACGAACGAAGCCTTTTTCTTCCGGAATGTACTTCGGCAGGCCTTCCAGGTTGCGGGTCAGGCTGCCGTCGGCGCCTTCAACGGTGGTGACTTTCAGCACCGAGTCACGCGGGGTGACTGGCCAAGGCGTGTTGAACTGGGTGTAAGTCCAGCTCTGATCGCCTTCGTGTTTAAGCAATTTCTGGATCTTGCACTCGTGAATCCAGGCGCAGGCACCGGAAACGTCTTCCTGCAGCGCGCGCAGTTTGGCGACGGTGGTCTTCATCAGCGCGACGCCCTGATAGGACTTGTAGTCCGAACCCGGCACTTCGCTCAGGGAGACTTTGATGCCGTCTTCGTTCTTGGCGACTTTCCAGTCTTCCGCCTGGGCAACCGAGGTGGCCAGCACAGCGGTCAAACCACACAACACAGCGATACGATGCAGCGAACCCATAGTCTTATTCCTTATTGTTGAAGTTCCGTTCGTTTGACACATCACGCCGCCGTCATTTGTTCCCACCAGCCGATCAGCCTGATCGCTTCTTCCGAGCTGCTGCCGCAGACTTCAATGTCGGCAGAGAAGCCGGAACAGACTGCCGGGCGCTCGGGGCGGCCGAAAATATTGCACAGGTTTTCGACCGAGAGTTGCACGCAACGTTCGCCGGCAGGTTTGCCATCAGGCATGCCGGGAATCGGCGAACTGATGGAGGGGGCGATGCAGCAAGCGCCACAGCCTTCACGGCATTTCATGACGGACAAATCCTCGCGACGGGCGATGTATAAAAGGGACGCGGAACAGAGTAACCGCTAAAACGGCTGTTTTAAATTGCCTGAACCGGGGTTTTTAGAGATTACTGAATGTGACTGACCAGTCTCCGACAAAGCGTCTGGTCTGCGGGTCACAGCAACGTGCTGTTTATTGCTTGAATTCGAAATCGAGCGCCGCGCCTTCCACTTCCCGACGCTCTTCGTTGCGCAGCTGCAACTGCATTTCGTTGCTGAGCAGACGGCCATTGAGCTGGAACCCGGTGTTTTTCTCGCCGAACATCTGCGGCAGGATCGGCTCGCGCTTGGGCATCTCGACGGCGCCCTTAGGCTTCAACTCTTGAACCATGTCTTTGGGCAGGCTCAGATCGAGTTTGGTCGACGGCAGCGGGGTTTTCGCCACTTCACGGGCGGACTTCGATTTGGAAGCCACCGGTGGGCGTTTCTTCACGATTTTCTGCTGGGCTGGTTTCGCAGCTGCGGCCTTCTTCACTGCCGGCGTTTTTTTCGCCGGCGTGGTCGCTGCCGGTTTTTCCGGGCCAGACGCCATGACATCGGGCACATGGCCGATCATCAGCAGGCAAAGCACAACCCAGGCGGCAGGAAAAATCGCTTTCATGAACTCCAACGACATTAACGGCAGAGGGCCATATGCTGGCCTGTTGCACGTCACATGACAAGCATGACGCGCCGTTCGTTCAGAAACCGCCCGCCGTTTCCTGACACAGTTGCGTTGCCAGCAAGCCCAGAGTCATCAACGCCCGCTCCGCCTCGCGGTTCCACGGAATGCCGCAATTCAGGCGGATACAGTGGTTGAACTGCTCGGTATTACTGAAGATCAGCCCCGGCGCGATACTGATGCCCTGCTGCAAGGCGCGCACGTGCAAATCCTGCGTATTCACCCTCCCCGGCAAGCTCACCCAGAGAATGAAACCGCCGGTGGGCCGGGTCATTTGCGTGCCTTCGGGGAAATACTGCTGCACTGCCAACTGGAAAGCGCTGAGATTCTTGCGGTACTCCTGACGGATGTAGCGCAAATGCCGGTCATAGCCGCCGTTTTCCAGATACGCCGCAATCGCCATCTGCGTGACGCTGCAGGCTGAATGGGTGCTGAAGGTCTGCAGACGCTGGATTTCCTGCTGATACTTACCGGGAATCATCCAGCCGATACGCACGCCGGGCGACAAGGTCTTGGAAAAACTCGAGCAGTAAATGACCCGATCCAGTCGATCGTAAGCCTTGAGCGCTTTGGTCTTGCCCTGCTCGAACATCAATTCGCCATAGATGTCATCTTCGACGATCTGGATATCGAAATCCGAGGCCAGTCGCAGCAACTGTTTCTGGCGCTCTTCGGGCATGGTGCCACCCAACGGATTGCTCAAGCGCGTGGTCAGCACCAGCGCTTTGATCGACCATTGGTTGGCCGCCAGTTGCAGAGCTTCGAGGCTCATGCCGGTGGCGGGATCACTCGGGATTTCGATGACTTTCAAGCCAAGCAGATCAGCCAGTTGCAGCAAGCCGTAATAAGTCGGCGACTCAGCGGCGATCAGATCACCCGGGCGGGTCAGCACGCGCAGCGACATCTGCAAGGCATCGACACAACCGTGGGTGATCACCACTTCTGACGGATCGACGACGACACCGGCGTCGCGCATGCGAATCGCCACCTGCCGGCGCAACGGTTCGAAACCGGGGCTGAACATGTAACTGAAAGCGCGCGGGCTGTGGAATCGGGTGACTTTCGCCAGTTGCTGATGCAGCGCGCGCACCGGCAAATAATCGACGCTCGGCACGGCGGCACCCAACGGGAACACACCTTCGCGGCGCGACTCGACCAGTACCTGTTGAATGATGCTGCTGCGCGTCACCAGACCGGGACGCTCAACCCGCGCGATGTCCGGCGTTGGCGCAGTCAGTGCGGGGGTCTGGTGGACGTAATAGCCGGACTGCGGGCGGGCGCGAATCAGCCCCTGATCTTCGAGATTGGCGTACGCCTGCAACACCGTGGCATGGCTGACGTTGAGCTGCGAACTCATCTTGCGCACCGAAGGCACGCGCTCCCCCGGTTGATAGACACCACGGCGGATGTCTTCGGCCAGTTGTTGAGCAATACGTTGGTAGAGCAAGAGATTAGTCATGACGCAGCACTCGATTTCACGGGCATTTTATTCTTGTGTGAAACAATACCGGAACAGTTTAGAAGTGTACTGGGACAGTTGCCACAATACTCGACCATACAGTGCAGTGTCTGCCCCCGACTGTACCGATTTGCGAGCCAATCGACAGACGTAAAAAAGCCCGGCGCTGCATGACAGGCCGGGCTTTGTAGGAGCTGTGTAGGAGCTGCCGAAGGCTGCGATCTTTTGATCTTCAAAAAGAAAAGTCAAAAGATCGCAGCCTTCGGCAGCTCCTACAGGGTTTTGCGTTGCTTAACGGGCGGCGCCGAGCTGGCCTTTTTCGTCGGAGAAGACAATTTCCACGCGACGGTTCTGAGCTCGCCCACGCTCGGAAGCGTTGACGTCCACCGGGTATTCGTCGCCGTAGCCTTCGACCTGAATGCGTTTGTCCTCGATACCGAGATCCATCAGCACGTCGGCCACCGCTTGCGCGCGGTCGCGGGACAGCTTGAGGTTTTCCTGCTTGCCGCCAGTGCTGTCGGTGTAACCCTCGATGCGCACTACGCGTTTCGGGTTCAGTTGCAGGAACTGGACGATTTTCAGCACGACACGGTTGGCCGAGTTTTTCAGCTCCGCTTCGCCCGTGTCGAACAGCACGTCGCCGAGGGTCATCACCAGACCACGGTCGGTCTGCGTAGTGGCCAATGCGACGATCTGCTCTTCGAGCCATTTGCCTTGCTGCTGCACGCTGAGCAGTTTCGATTCGCGCAGGGCCAGTTGCAGGCGCTGACGTTCGAGTTCGAGCTTGGCGATGCGTTCTTCGTTGAGCACCTGATTGGTGTGCTCGCGGGCGATTTCGCTGTAGCGCTGGCTCAGGTAGGCGTAATGCACTACGTCCGAACCGCTGCCCCAATAGGTCGACAGGCGATCGGCGCGGGCCAGGGATTCCCCGGCGCGGATCACGTCTTTCGGCGCGATGCGCAGCACGTTGGAGTCTTCTTTGACTTTCTGAAAGTCAGCGCCCGCTTCTTGCAGCGCGGATTCGCTGTGTTGGCCGGCGCAACCGAAAAGGCTGGCGCAACCGGCGAGGATCAGACCGCCAAGGACTTTCGACTTGAGGCTCATTGGGCATCTCCCAGTTGCTTGCGCAGACGGACGATGCGGGTGTTGAGCACATTCACCTGTTCTTCACTTTTTTGCGTCAGCACTTTGGCTTCGGCCAGACGCGCATCCAGTTCGGCCTGTTCGGCACGCATCCGCGCATTGCGGTAGGACTCGTCGGCCATGTTGCCCTTGGCTCGATCGTATTTGGTTTCGGCCAGTTTCATTTCCGGCACATCATCAGCGGTGGCACCGACAGCCTTGGCCTGGGTGATGGCCTGCTCGGTGAGGCGCATTTGTTCGTTGGGTGCCGGATCGCTGGCGCAACCGGCCAGAGCCAGAACGGCCATCGCCGCGAAAAGAGGTCGAATACTCACTAAGAATCCCTACTGTTTTGGGGCACTGACAGGTTGTTGCGGCTGTTGCTGCTGCGCCTTCCAGCGCTCGATATTGCGTTGCAGCACGGCTTCCGTCAGTCCGGACGCGGGCAATTCTGTCATCTTTTTGGCTAGCTGTCCGCGCAACCACGGATCGTTGCAGGCCGAGTTGTGGGAAACCGCGAGGAACAGGCCCGGGCGGTCGATGGGTTGCTCGAACGCCAGCAGATCATTGGCCATGCCCAATGCCTGCGCGGCGGCCATGCTCGAGTAGCGGCCGGCGAGTACATATTCCACTTCGCCAAGGAGCAATTTCTGCAGGGCCTGGGTGAGGTTGGCTGTCTTGGTCAGGGCCAGATTCTGCTCGGCGAAAGTACTGAATCCTTGCGTCATTCGAGACTTTTCCGACAACGCGCCTGCGTGACCCTGCAGGTCTTTGGCTTCGCTATAGACCAGTGTCGAGCCTTTGCGCGTCCACACCAGGTAGTCGTTTTCCAGCAGTGGCGGGTAGATGTAGTCGAGGTTTTCCAGCTCGTTGAAGATCAGCGGCGCGTCGGCGAGCATGTCCATGCGCCCGCTGCGCACTTCGTCGAGGGCTTGCGAGCGTTTGCCGGCGTAGAGCAACTCGACTTTGATGCCGAGATCCTTGGCCACTTGTTGAAGCAGGTCGGCACTGGCGCCGATCAACTGCTTGGGATTTTGCGGATCCTGCCACAGGTACGGCGGCGCATCCGGGCTTCCGGTGACGACGAGGCGCTCGCACTTGCCTGCGGCCATGGCCAAACCGGGCAACAGGGCCAAACCCAACAACCATCCGCAGCGCAGATCCATGGCGAAACGCTCCCACTCAAATCCAAGACAAAAAAAAGCCCGACCAACAGGTCGGGCTCTTTATAAGTGAAGCCGCCGGTTTAAACCAGCTTCTCCAGCTCAGGGACTGCTTCGAACAGATCCGCCACGAGACCGTAATCGGCCACCTGGAAGATCGGCGCTTCTTCGTCCTTGTTGATCGCAACGATCACTTTGGAGTCTTTCATACCGGCCAAATGCTGGATCGCGCCGGAGATACCGACGGCGATGTACAGCTGTGGCGCAACGATTTTGCCGGTCTGACCAACCTGCATGTCGTTCGGTACGAAACCTGCGTCGACGGCGGCGCGCGAAGCGCCCACCGCAGCGCCCAGCTTGTCGGCCAGGGCATACAGGTGTTTGAAGTTGTCGCCGTTCTGCATGCCGCGGCCGCCGGAAACGACGATCTTGGCAGCGGTCAGTTCTGGACGATCGGACTTGGCCAGTTCTTCGCCAACGAAGCTCGAAGTGCCCGCGTCGTGTGCAGCGCCGACGGCTTCAACAGCCGCCGAACCACCTTCAGCAGCAACCGGGTCGAAACCGGTGGCACGCACGGTGATCACTTTGATCGCAGCGGTCGATTGCACGGTAGCGATGGCGTTACCGGCATAGATCGGGCGCTTGAAGGTGTCAGCGCTTTCGACCGAGATGATCTCGGAGATCTGGTCCACGTCCAGCTGCGCAGCAACGCGCGGCAGGATATTTTTGCCGTTGGAGGTCGCGGCAGCCAGGATGTGGCTGTAGCCAGCGCCAAGCTCAGCGACCAGCGGAGCAACGTTTTCCGGCAGCTGATGCGCGTAAGCCGCGTTATCAGCGTTCAGGACTTTGCTCACGCCAGCGATTTTCGCTGCGGCTTCAGCCACGGCGCCAGCGCCTTGGCCTGCAACCAGAACGTGGATGTCGCCGCCGATTTTGGCAGCAGCAGCCACGGTGTTCAGTGTGGCCGGGGCCAGCACTTTGTTGTCGTGTTCAGCGATTACCAAGATAGTCATGATTAGATTACCTTCGCTTCGTTTTTCAGTTTCTCGACCAGTTCAGCCACCGACTTGACCTTGATGCCTGCGCTGCGTGCAGCCGGCGCTTCGACTTTCAGGGTCTTGTTGGTGGAGGCGGTGGAAACGCCCAAAGCGTCCGGAGTCAGCACTTCGAGAGGCTTCTTCTTGGCTTTCATGATGTTTGGCAGGGACGCATAACGCGGCTCGTTCAAACGCAGGTCGGTGGTGACGATCGCCGGCAGTTTCAGGGAAACCGTCTGCGCGCCGCCGTCGATTTCGCGAGTCACGGCAACGCTGTCGCCCGAGACTTCGACTTTCGACGCGAACGTGCCCTGACCGTAGCCGCTCAATGCAGCGAGCATCTGGCCGGTCTGGTTGTTGTCGCTGTCGATGGCCTGTTTGCCCAGGATCACCAGCTGAGGCTGTTCCTTGTCGACCACAGCCTTGAGCAGCTTGGCCACGGCGAGCGAGGTCAGATCTTCAGCGGATTCGACGAGGATGGCACGGTCGGCACCCAGAGCCAGTGCGGTACGCAGCTGCTCCTGAGCGGTGGTCGGGCCGATGGAGACGACGACGATTTCAGTCGCAACACCCTTCTCTTTCAGGCGTACGGCTTCTTCCACTGCGATTTCGCAGAACGGGTTCATCGACATCTTGACGTTGGCGAGGTCTACGCCGGAATTGTCCGCCTTGACGCGAACCTTGACGTTGTAATCCACAACGCGTTTGACAGCTACAAGAACCTTCATGGATTCCTCGTTACTCTCCGGTGAAAAGAAAGTCGCCTAGGCGAACCTGGCGGTTGATGCTCATCGGGCTACAAGGGCACCTCTAAAAACGCCGGCTTGTACTCGAGATGATTTCACGTTGCGAAGTGCGTGACCGTTCGTCAGTGGTGACCATTCAGTCATTCAACTTCGCGGTGTGTAAACTGCGCGCCAGACCTGCGCTGCGCATCACCCTTTCTGCCTACGCCCTGTCTTTAGAGGTGCTCTTGAAACCGCCAGTCTGCCTACGACGAGCGCAAAACCGCCCGTATCTTGACCGGAACGCCTATTCCGGTCAATACAGCAAAATGACCATTCATAAGCCGCGCTTCTTTGATTTCTCTGGGCTGGAGCCAATTCAAACAAACGTTTGTATTGGACGCTGAGAGTGGTGTAGATATAATGCGCCGCCTAGAGAGAAAGGTGGGTTTCCCGATATTCCCTTTGACGTTAACGTAAAGGCAATTCGGATGCGAGATCGAACCTCCAAATTAGAAAAAAAACTGTGAGCCTTGAGTAGGAGATAGCCTGTGGAACGCGAATACATGGAATTCGACGTGGTCATCGTCGGTGCCGGCCCCGCTGGCTTGTCCGCCGCCTGCCGTTTGAAGCAGAAGGCCGCCGAAGCCGGTAAGGAAATCAGCGTCTGCGTGGTCGAAAAAGGCTCCGAAGTCGGCGCACACATCCTGTCCGGCGCCGTGTTCGAACCACGCGCTCTGAACGAACTGTTCCCGGACTGGAAAGAACTCGGCGCCCCGCTGAACACGCCAGTCACCCGCGACGATATTTTCGTGCTGAAAAACGCCGAAAGCGCACAAAAAATTCCAGACCTCTTTGTGCCCAAGACCATGCACAACGAAGGCAACTACATCATCTCCCTCGGCAACCTGTGCCGCTGGCTGGCCCAGCAGGCCGAAAACCTCGGCGTAGAAATCTACCCGGGCTTCGCCGCTCAGGAAGCGTTGATCGACGAGCAAGGCGTGGTGCGCGGCATCATCACCGGTGATCTCGGCGTCGACCGCGAAGGCAATCCGAAGGAAGGCCTGTACACCCCGGGCATGGAACTGCGTGGCAAATACACGCTGTTCGCCGAAGGCTGCCGTGGTCACATCGGCAAGCAACTGATCAAGCGCTACAACCTCGACAGCGATGCCGACGCTCAGCATTACGGCATCGGCCTGAAAGAAATCTGGGAAATCGACCCGGCCAAACACCAGCCAGGTCTGGTGGTGCACACCGCCGGCTGGCCGCTGGACATCATGGGCACCGAGAACACCGGTGGCTCGTTTCTCTATCACCTGGAAAACAATCAGGTGGTAGTCGGTCTGATCGTCGATCTTTCCTACAGCAACACGTACCTGTCGCCGTTCGACGAGTTCCAGCGCCTCAAGCATCACCCGGTGCTGGCTCAGTACCTGGAAGGCGGCAAGCGCATCAGCTACGGCGCTCGTGCGATCTGCAAAGGTGGCCTGAACTCGCTGCCGAAAATGGTCTTCAAGGGCGGCGCGCTGATCGGTTGCGACCTCGGCACCCTGAACTTCGCCAAGATCAAAGGCAGCCACACCGCGATGAAGTCGGGCATGCTCGCCGCAGAATCGGTAGCTGACGCGTTGTTCGCTGAGAAGGACGGCACTGAAGAACTGACCACTTATGTGGACGCGTTCAAGAAGAGCTGGCTCTACGACGAACTGTTCGCCAGCCGTAACTTCGGCCCGGCGATTCACAAGTTCGGCGCCATCGTTGGCGGCGGTTTCAACTGGCTCGATCAGAACATCTTCGGCGGCAAACTGCCGTTCACCCTGCACGACACCAAGCCGGATTACGCTTGCCTCAAGCTCGCCGCCGACTGCAAGAAGATCGACTATCCGAAGCCGGACGGCAAACTCAGCTTCGACAAACTCAGCTCGGTGTTCATCTCCGGTACCAACCATGAAGAAGAACAGCCTTGCCACTTGAAGTTGAAAGACCCGAGCATCCCGATCAGCAAAAACCTGCCACTGTACGACGAACCGGCGCAACGCTACTGCCCGGCCGGCGTATATGAAGTGATCACCAAGGAAGACGGCGAGAAGCGCTTCCAGATCAACGCCCAGAACTGCGTGCACTGCAAGACCTGTGACATCAAGGATCCTTCGCAGAACATCACCTGGGTCACGCCGGAAGGCGCTGGCGGCCCGACTTACCCGAATATGTAAGTCGAACCGCTGAACAACGAGGCTCCCGAACCGGGGGCCTTTTTGTTGCCCAGAATTCCTCTAACACCACCGAACTGTAGGAGCAAAGCTTGCTCGCGAAAGCGGTGTATCAGATATCAACAATGTTGACTGACACACCGCTTTCGCGAGCAAGCTTTGCTCCTACGAGGGATATGCGTGGAATCAGGCAGCGCGCTCATCGCCCGGGCTGCGCTCGAAGTAGCGCTTATATTCGCGACTGAACTGCGACGTACTCTGATACCCGACCCGATGCGCCACTTGCGCCACGCCCAAGCCCTCCGCCACCAGCAACGTCTGCGCCTTCAACAAGCGTAAACGCTTCAGATACTGCACCGGCGACAACAACGTGCTGCGTTTGAAATGCTCATGAAACGTCGACACGCTCATGTTCGCGCAACCGGCCAATGTCTCGACATTCAACGGCTCGGTGTAATGCGCATGCAGATGACTGATCGACGCCGCCACCCGCGCAAACTGCCCCTGCTGCTCGACCAATGCGCGCAACACATCCGCCTGCGGCCCGCGCAACGCAACGAACAATAATTCACGTACCCGCGCCGGCCCGAGAATCTGGCACTCCAGCGGATCGTGCAGGCAACTCAACAGGCGCTCGACGCAGCCACGCATGTCATCGTCGAGCACCACCGAGGTCATCGACTCCGGCGTCTGCGCCGGAATATGCCGCCCCGGCGCCAGCCCCATGGCCAACACCAGTTCACCGAGCAACACCCGATCAATCGCCACGCTCACGCCGAGCAACGGCGCATTCGGCAAGGCAAACGTCTCACACTCGAACGGCACCGGCAGCGCCTGAATCAGGTAATGCCCGGCGCCATATTCCATCGTCCGCGGCCCGAGAAACGCCAGTTTGCTGCCTTGGGCGATGATCATCAGGCTCGGCTCATAAATGTGCGGGCCTCGGGCGACGTCGCAACTGGCGCGCAACACTTGCACACCGGGCAACCCGGTCGGGGAATAACCATCGCGCAGCGCCAGCGGTTCGATCAACGAAACCAGCCGGGCATTGGCATCAAGATGACGGGTTAATTGCATCAAAACTCTTCACTGAAAATAGGGCGGAAAAAGGCGATGAAAGCATGATGGCAGATCCTTTTGCCGCTGCGGCCAATCAAACCCGCATGCCGGAGGATTAGGCATGAGACCCGGAGGAATCGTCATGGCCGGACTGCCAGTCGACGCCCAGAATGCGCCGCCTCACTTGTTCCTGCTTTTGCGAGGTTTCACATGTACACCGCCATCGGCTATGCCGCCCAATCGGCCACCACGCCCCTCGCCCCGATGAAATTCGAACGTCGCAGCCCACGCGCCGACGACGTCGCGATCGAGATCCTCTACTGCGGCGTCTGCCACTCCGACATCCACCAGGCCCGCAATGAATGGGGCATCGCTGTTTACCCGTTGATGCCCGGCCACGAGATCGTCGGAAAAGTCACCGCGATCGGTGCGAATGTCACCCAACACAAAGTAGGCGATCTGGTCGGGGTTGGCTGCATGGTCGACTCTTGCCGCACCTGCGAAGCCTGCCAGTCGAACCTTGAGCAATACTGCCTCGAAGGCCCGACCATGACCTACGCCACTCCGGATCGGGTAGATGGCAGCAACACCATGGGCGGTTATTCCGACAGCATCGTCGTCAGCGAACACTTCGTCGTGCGCATTCCGGAAAGACTGGCACTGGCCAGTGCTGCGCCGATTCTGTGCGCCGGCATCACCACCTACTCACCGCTCAAGCACTACGGCGTCAAGGCTGGCGACAAGGTCGGGATTCTCGGCATGGGCGGTTTGGGCCACATGGGCATCAAGTTCGCCAAGGCCATGGGCGCCGAAGTCACCCTGTTCACCCGCTCGGCGAGCAAGGCGGAAGAAGGTCGTCGTCAGGGTGCCGATCATGTGATCGTTTCCACTGATGCCGAGCAGATGAAAGCGGCTGCCGGTTACTTCGACTTCCTGCTCGATACCATTCCGGTGCAGCACGATCTCAACCCGTACCTCGACACCCTGCGCTTCGACGGCGTGCACATTCTGGTTGGCCTGATCGAACCGATCGATCCGCCCGTGCATGCCGCCAAACTGGTATTGGGTCGCCGCATCCTGGCCGGTTCGCTGATCGGTGGCGTCGCCGAAACCCAGGAAGTGCTGGATTTCTGCGCCGAGCACAACATCACCTGCGACATTGAAATGCTCGACATTCGCCAGATCAACGAAGCTTATGCGCGCATGATCGCCGGCGACGTGAAGTACCGTTTCGTCATCGACATGGCGACGCTCAAGGTTTAAACCCGCTTAAACCTTCAAGCCAAGCTCCGCCGAGAGCCGGGCTGTGACCCCTTTGATCAGGGGAATCAGCTCGGCCATTTTTTCCAGCGGCATGTACGGCACGGTGCTGGCGATACTGATCGCCGCCACGATGCCCTTGCTCGCATCGCGAATCGGCGCCGCCACGCAGCGGATCGACGGTTCGTTGTCTTCCAGATCGAAGGCGTAGCCACCGGCGACGTACTCGGTCATGCGCTGCTCAAGCTGTTCCCACGACTGCTGGGGATGCTGCGGCCAGAACTGACTTTTCCCACCCGCCGGCAGACTGATGTCGTACAGCCGCTTCCAATCTTTCGGCGAGTCATCGAGCATCAACGCCTTGCCAATCCCGGTGCGCGCCAACGGCATGCGATGGCCGACCCGCGAACGCATTTCCGGGCCATTGCGCCCCGGGTTCTTCAGCAGATACAGCACTTCATCACCTTCACGAATGCCCAAGTGCACGGTGTCGCCGGTCAGCGCCGACAACTCGTCCAGATACGGCCCGGCCAGGCTCACCAGCGGCAACTCTTCGCGTGCCTGGAAACCCAGTTCGATCAGCTTCGGCCCGAGCAGATAACCGACTTGTGGCACCACGCGCAGATAGCGTTCATCGACCAGGCAACTGGCCAGACGATGGGTGGTGCTGCGTGTGGTGCCGATCAGTCGGGCAATTTCCTTGAGATCGCGGGCGCCACTGGCCACCGCTTGCACCACACCGAGGCCGCGCAACAGCGTCTGGGTGCCGGTGGGCGCGGCGTCCTTGGTTTTTTCCGGAGCGTCTTCCTGCATATCCAGCCTTTACCGTTGAGCGAGGGAACGGGCGGCATTATGGTCGCCCGACGCAGACCACTACAACTCGATACGCTCGACCTTGCCGACCAGCAGCACGTAGGACAAAGCACCGATCAATGCGAGCACCGCGATATACGTGATCGCCGGCGCGAACGAATCGCCGCTGGCGAGGAAGCCGATCACGATCGGCGTGGTGATCGCCGACAGGTTGCCGATGAAATTGAACACCCCGCCGGTCAGGCCGAGCAAGCGTGCCGGGGCCAAGGTCGATACCAGCGACCAGGTGATCGAGGCCAGACCGTTGCCGAAGAACGCCAGCGCCAGAAAGGCAATCACCAACGGCGTCGACTCAACGAAATTGGCGCCGATGATCGAGGTAGAAATCAGCAGCCCGCCAATGATCGGCAACTTGCGCGCAAAGCCGACGGTGTAGCCGCGACGAATGAGGAAGTCGGAAAAGAACCCCGAGCACAGCACGCCAACGAACGCGGCTAAAAACGGCAGCGATGCGAGCAGGCCGGACTTGATGAAGTCCATACCGCGATATTTCACCAGGTACGTCGGGAACCACGTCAGGAAAAACCACAGCGTCGAGTTCAGGCAAAACTGGCCGAGGTAGATGCCCCACAATTTGCGTTTGGTCAGAACGATACCGAGATCGGTCCAGCTGAATTTGGCTTTGACCTTGGCCGTTTCTTTCTGAATATCGACCAAGCCACCGCCCTCGCGGATCAGGTCGATTTCGGCTTCGTTGGCGCCTTTGAAATCCCGCGGCTCGCGATACACCGCGTACCAGATCGCCGCCCAAATGATGCCGACCGCGCCGGTCGCGACGAACACCATGTGCCAGCCGAATTCGTGTTGCAGCCAAGCGAGTACCGGGGTCAGAAATGCCAGGCCGACGAATTGCCCGGAGGTATAGAAACCGATGGCCGTGGCGCGTTCACGCTCGGGAAACCAGGTTGTTACAACGCGACTGTTGATGGGATAGGCCGGTGCTTCCAGTGCACCGACGGCCATGCGCAGCACGAACAGCGCGATGAAACTGGCGGCGAAACCGAGCATCACCGTGGCAATCGACCACAACAGCAAAGCGACGCTATAAAGGATGCGCGGCGGCACGCGATCGACCAGCCAGCCGCCGGGGATCTGCATAGCGGCGTAGGTCCAGCCGAACGCGGAGAAGATCAGGCCGACGTGGATCGGGTCGATGCCCAGATCGCTGGTCAGCGCCGGCGCGGCAATCGACAGGTTGCTGCGGTCGAGGTAGTTGATGACCACGGTGATAAACAGCAACACCATGATGAAAAACCGCTTGCGGCTGGGCGCGACTAAAGACGCCTGCCCGGTGAGGGTTTGCGGTTGCATGGGGAGAGCCTCTTTTTATGTTTATTGAGGTCGGCCTGAGGCCTGATCGTTCCCACGCTCCGCGTGGGAATGCAGCCAGGGACGCTCCGCGTCCCAAAAGCGGACGCAGAGCGTCCATTGAGGCGTTCCCACGCAGAGCGTGGGAACGATCTCATCGGGTGTGTCAGGGACGACTCACCACTCGGCAAAGCTGCCATCGGCATGGCGCCAGATCGGGTTGCGCCAGCGATGCCCGACCGCCGCGCGCTCGATCACGTATTCCTCGTTGATCTCGATGCCCAACCCCGGGCCGTTCGGAATCTTCACGAAGCCTTTGTCGTAATCGAACACGCGCGGATCCTTCACATAGTCGAGCAAGTCGTTGCTCTCGTTGTAATGGATGCCCAGGCTTTGCTCTTGGATAAACGCGTTGTAACAAACCGCGTCCAGTTGCAAGCACGCCGCCAGCGCAATCGGCCCCAGCGGGCAATGCAGCGCCAGCGCGACGTCGTAGGCTTCGGCCATGTTGGCGATCTTGCGGGTTTCGGTGATGCCACCGGCGTGGGAAGCGTCCGGCTGGATGATGTCGACGTAACCTTCGCTCAACACGCGTTTAAAGTCCCAACGCGAAAACAAGCGCTCGCCGAGGGCAATCGGCGTGCTGGTCAACGGCGCCAGCTCTTTCAGCGCTTCGTAGTTTTCGCTGAGCACCGGCTCTTCGATAAACATCAGTTTGTATGGATCAAGTTCCTTCATCAGCACCTTGGCCATCGGCTTGTGCACGCGGCCATGGAAGTCGACGCCGATACCGACGTTCGGCCCGACCGCGTCACGCACGGCGGCAACGTTGGCCAGTGCCAGATCGACTTTCTCGAAGGAGTCGAGGAATTGCAGCTCTTCGGTGCCGTTCATTTTCACCGCAGTGAAACCACGGCTCACCGCCTCTTTCGCCGCACGCGCGGTGTCGGCCGGACGGTCGCCGCCGATCCACGAATACACACGAATCTTGTCGCGCACCTGGCCGCCGAGCAGATCACTCACCGACACGCCGAGGGCCTTGCCTTTGATGTCCCACAGCGCCTGATCGATGCCGGCCAGCGCACTCATGTGGATCGCGCCGCCACGGTAGAAACCGCCGCGATACAGCACCGTCCAGATGTCTTCGATGTTGCGCGGGTCTTTACCGATCAGGTAGTCGGACAATTCTTCGACAGCGGCGGCAACGGTGTGCGCGCGCCCTTCAACCACAGGCTCGCCCCAACCGGTCACGCCCTCGTCGGTTTCGATCTTGAGGAAGCACCAGCGCGGCGGAACGATGAAGGTGGTGAGTTTGGTGATTTTCATCTCTGCTCTCTTTTGTAAATGCAGCTCTTATTAGATGCAGCGCACGCAGCGCCAGAAAGTCTTAGCGAAGGGCCTTCCATGCGGCCACGTAGGCCTCGGCGTTCTGCGCCACCTGCTGCGGCGTCATGCCCGGTTTGAACAGGCCGGAACCGAGGCCGAAACCTTTCACGCCAGCGTCGATAAACGCCTGCATGTTGTCCGGGGTGATGCCGCCAACCGGCGCCAGCACCGTTCCGGACGGCAACACCGCGAGCCAGGCTTTGACGACCGCCGGCCCCATCTGCTCAGCCGGGAACAACTTGAGAATGTCCGCGCCCTCCGCCAGCGCCGCGAACGCTTCCGTTGGCGTGGCAACACCCGGCGACAGAAACAGCCCCGCCGCTTTTGCTGCGCGTAAAACCTTGGCATCGCTGTGCGGCATGACGATCACTTGGCCGCCGGCCTCTTTCACCAACTCAACCTGTTCCGGCGTCAACACCGTGCCAGCACCGATCAGGCAATCGGCGGGCAAGGTCGTACGCAAAATGCGGATACTTTCGTACGGCGATGGGGAATTTAGCGGTACTTCGATGACGCGAAATCCAGCGGCATACAGGACTTCTCCGACAGCGGCGGCTTCCTGCGGGTGCAGGCCACGCAGAATCGCGATCAGACCGTTTTGCGCCAATGCTTGCTTGAGCATGTCAGGCCTCCAGTCAGGGTTAACGGGATGAGGAATCGATCAATCCGGCGGCCAGCGCCAGCTGCCACAAACCACGCTCGGTGGCCTGCTCGGCCAGCGTCACCTTGGTGAAACCACAGGCGTCGAGGGCACGGCGGTAGCGCGCGCACAGTTGCGCGTTGCCGATGAGGATGATCGAAGGAAGATTCGGGTTGTTGCGGCGTCGGCGTTGAGCGCTGGCCAGTGCGGCCAATTCATGGCCGATCATCAGGCCGGACAGATAATCCGCCTGCGCCGTGGGGCTCAGTTCACCGGTCAGGCCCAGCGTGCGGGCACTGAACAAGGTCGACAGCACGCCGAGTTCGCCGTCCGCCGACTGCGCAATCTGCACACCACGGTCAAATGCCTGAGCATCGAACGTCGCGCTGACTTGCTGGGTGCGGCCAAGGATGCTGTGTTCGCTGAGCACGGCGAACACTTCGCCGGTCATGAACGTGTCGAAACGGGTGATGCAGCCATCGACCACGTCGACCCACTTCGAATGACTGCCCGGCAGACCGATCAACAGATCAGCGCCCGCCTCGACCGGCAGATTCTGCAGAACACCCAGCACTTGGGTTTCTTCGCCGCGCATCACGTTCGGCAAACGCGAACGCTGAATCACGCCCGGCACGATATGCACGACGGTGCCGCGAATGCTGATAACTGTTTGTAGGGAGTTTCCGAGATTGGCGACGTTCGCCGGCGTTTCGCAGTAGGCCGCTTCACGCCAGCCCTGCGCACTGCCGACCATGCCGCAAGCAATCACCGGCAGATCCGGCTGCGCATCGAGCCAGTCGCCGCAGGCTTCATCGAAAGCCAATTCAAAACCATCGGCGCATTCGCGACCGTTGATGATCCGCGGGGTCTTGGGCAACTGCATGATCCCGGACGACAGCGCGCGCTGCTCCAGCACCACACCGTCCGCCGCGAGTTTGTAAGCACGTAATGAGGTCGTCCCCCAATCGAGCGCGATCAATTGCGCCAGCATCGCTTCACCTGTTTTGTTTTTGGCAGTGAGTGCGATGGACTATAGCCCCTCCGAGAACAAAATCTCAATATGTAATTTTGCATCCCATATTATGGGAAACGATTAAAAGAAGTGCAGGCAAAAAAAAGGCGCGATCCAGTCAGGTATCGCGCCATTTTGTTCAACCGCTTGCGTCGCCGGAATCAATAGTTGCCGACTTCTCTCAACACGTCCGCCGAAGGTATTTCCATCGATTCGGAAAAATAGGTCTTGTACGAATACGCGTTGACTCGAACCTTGCAGACAATCGCTTTTTTCTGCTGCAACACCGCTTTCATCTGATCGCTGCTCATCACGCTGTCACTGCTGGCGTCTTTGACTTGGCTGAAGAGCAGATCAGCTTTGAACTCGTTGGCCGATGACTTGCGCTCAATCATCCCCTCGGCATATTGATCGATGCGATGAGCCACCGAAAAATCCGTATCCCCATTCAAAGAACACAGCAGTGTCTGACTGATCCTCGACTTGAACAGGTCGAGCACGTCGACACCGGATTTGAAGCTGACCTGATAAATCCGGGTGTCCTGATAACGCTCCACACCTGAGTAGGTGATTTTCGCGATCGGTTTGCCGTGATTCATCGCACAGGACGTGCACGCCAAAACGACCAGCAGCAACAGTAATCTAGGCACTTTGCGCTCCTGTAAAATGCGAGCAATGAACCGCCGACAATCAAAAAACCGCGTATTCATTGCCCTTCAGCAAACTCACGCAATACCTTGCCGTCCATGCGATACCTCACCCACTCTTCCTGCGGTTGTGCGCCCAAGGATTTGTAGAAGTCGATCGCTGGCGTGTTCCAGTCGAGGACGCTCCATTCGAAACGGCCGCAGTCGTTGTCGCAGGCGATTTTTGCCAGGTGGCGCAGCAGGGTTTTGCCGGCGCCGCCGCCGCGTTGTTCGGGGGTGATGTAGAGGTCTTCGAGGTACAGGCAGTTGCTGCCGAGCCAGGTTGAGTAGCTGAAGAAGAACACGGCGAAACCGATCGGCAAGCCGTCGCGCAGGCAGATCAGACCGTGCGCGGTGGCGCCTTCGCCGAACAGGCTGCGTTCGATGTCGGCGACGCTGGCGATGACTTCGTGGCGGGCCTTTTCGAAATCGGCGAGTTCAGTGATGAAGGCGAGGATTTGCGGGGCATCGCTGGGGGTCGCCGGGCGGATTTCGATCGTCATGGACGGGCCTTGTCGGAAAAGGAAAACGCCATACTAAGGCCGTGGACGCTGCTCGTCACACTCCAAACCTGGTAGAGAACCTTGTGGTGAGGGGATTTATCCCCGATGGGGTGCGCAGCGCCCCCAAAAAAAGGGGCTGCTTCGCAACCCGTCGGGGATAAATCCCCTCACCACAGGGGTACCATGAACGTTAGATCTCCTTAAATCTGCAAGGATGCTTATGAACGATGCTGCTTTTGCACCACTGATTTCACTCGCCGCCGAGCTGCTGCCTTACGCTCTGGAAATATCCGACGACGGCGCGCACGACCTCGCGCATTTGCAGCGGGTCTGGCACAACGTGCGCACTTTGCATGAAGCAGAAGGTGGCGATCTCGAGGTCTTACTCGCGGCCGTGCTGCTGCACGATTGCGTGGCCGTCGAAAAGAACTCGCCGCTGCGTTCACAAGCCTCGCGTCTGGCCGCAGAAAAAGCGTCGTCAGTGCTCGCCGAGCTGAACTGGCCCAGCGATAAAATCGCCAGCGTCGCCCACGCCATCGAAGCGCACAGCTTCTCCGCCAACATCACCCCGCTCACCCTCGAAGCGAAGATCGTCCAGGACGCTGACCGCCTCGATTCGCTGGGCATGCTCGGCGTCGCCCGCACGTTTTATATCGCCGGGCGCATGGGGTCGGCGCTGTATGACCCGCAAGATCCGCAGGCGAAACATCGCGATTACGACGACAAGCGTTTTTGCCTCGACCACTTCCAGACCAAACTGCTGCACCTCGCCGACGGTTTCCAGACTGTCGCCGGCCAGCGTCTGGCGCAGATACGTCATCAGCGTCTGAAGGGTTTCATGGAGCAATTGATGGAAGAAATCGGCATCGTCTGAATGGTTACTCCGGCCTGTGCTGAACCTGACTTCGCCAACCGCGCACCTAACCGACAGGCCCGACGTGTTAAACAGATGACGCTCAATTTACCCGGTCAAGGAACCGCGTCATGTCGCAAGCAACACCCCAGGTGTCAGGCAAGTTGTTCGGCCTGTTCTGCCTCGCCAGTTATCTGTTGTCGCTCTCGTATGGCTCGACGTTTTTGCTGTCGCTGTTGATCGGTTCACGCGGCGGTAATGAACACGATGCCGGCAGCGTAATTTCGGCGGCGATGGTCAGTACGTTTGTCGCGGTGCTGGTGTCCGGGCATTTGTCGGACATGCTCGGTGCGGCGCGGTCGATTGCGCTGTTCGGATTGTTGCTGGTGGCGGCGAGTCTGGGTTTTGCGATGACGCCGGGGTTCGGGCATTTGCTGTTGTTTTTCGGTTTGCTGCTAGGGTTGGGCTGGGGTGTTTTTTACACCTTGGGGCCGATCATTGTTGCCAGTCTGGTAACTCCGGCGCAGCGGGCCAAGTACTTCGCGCTGCTCTCCGGCAGCATGATGACCGGCATCGGCAGCGGCCCGTTACTCGGGCGCGCAGCCAGTGCGCTGGGGTTGCCGGTGACGTCGGCGTTTTATCTGGCGGCATTGGCGAGCCTGATCGGCGTGCTGCTGTTCTGGCGTCTCGGCGCTCGATTGAAAAGCACGCAAGCCACCTCTGCCGCGAGAATCAGTTGGCAAGCGACCCGCCAAGTGCTCAGCTCACGCGCTGTGTTTCCGATCATCATGGTCGGGCTCGGCGGCTGTGTGTTTGGCGGGTTGTCGAGTTTTCAGACCAGTTATGCGGCGGCGCGCTCGCTGGATTATTCGCTGTTCTTCCTCGGTTTCATGAGCGCAGCGATCAGCAGCCGGATGTTGATCGCCGGTTACGTGGTCAAGCGTGATCCGCTGCGCGCTTCGTGTCTGTTGTCCGGGCTGATGCTTGGCTCGATCGTGCTGTTCGCGTTTGGTGTGCACAGCGGGTTCACCTATCTGCTGGCGGCGCTGATGCTTGGCATTGGATATGGCCTGACCTATTCGGTGATCAACGGACTCGCGGCGAACGAAGCACCGACGGGTACCACTTCGCAAGCGCTGCTGCTGTTCAGCCTTTCGTATTTTATCGGCGTGTTTGGCTTTCCATTGCTGGCCGGGAAAATCATCGTTGAACACGGCATGGCGACGTTGTTGCTCACGGTATTGGCGGTGGCTTTGATCAACTGGCTTATCACCTTGGGCCGTCTGCTCTGGCGCCGACTCAACGTAAAAACGGTGGAGGCGATTTAGACCGTTCGTCGTTCATCAGGCACCAATCCGATCACAGGGCAGACCAACGACAGGTAAGGATTCCAATCACTGGAGAAGCCCTATGATCTCGTCAAGGTTGACCGCTTTCGTATTCAGCGCCCTGCTCTGCCCTGCGGTGTTCGCCGCATCCGCCACTGCGGCAGGCACCGGCCCTACCGACCCGACCCCGCCTCGCGCCCCCGCCATTAACAGTGCTCCCGGCATGAACACCGATGGTTCGGGCGTGCCGTTGATCAATCAGCCGCCGGCCACCGGCACTGATCCGCGCACGCAGGGCAGTGACCCGGGTCGTCAGGGCGGCATGAACACCCCCGACGCCCCCGGCATGCCCGACAACGCGGGCACGGGCGTCGGCTCTAAATCCACCACGGGTGGTTCCGGTTCCGAAGGCTCCGGTCAGTAGTTCGCCGACGCGAGCGTCCTATTCAATCCAATGAAGAGGTAACCATGAACGTCGATAAAAACCTGGAAAAAGAAGTCCTCACCCGTCTGCTGCACGCCCACCCGAGTGGTCTGGGCAAGGAGGTGCTGGACAATTACCGGGGCGAGAAAGTCGTGGCCGGCGCCCTCGCCGCTTTGCAGGATCGCGGACTGATTCACCACGGCCATGTGACCTGCAACGAAGCCGGCGAACATTCGCTGAACCTGCCGATCAAGCTCAGCGCGGCCGGGGTTGAAGCGGCGCGAAAGCTGGACAGCTGAGCAATGTGATCGTGTGATCGTGTGATCGTGTGATCGTGTGATCGTGTGATCGTAAATTATGTAGGAGCTGCCGCAGGCTGCGATCTTTTGATTTTGAAGATCAACAGATCGCAGCCTTCGGCAGCTCCTACATGGCAATTCATCTACGGATGCAAGGAGAAATCCCATGCCTCGTGGAAGCAAAGAAAAATACACCGCCGAGCAAAAGCGCAAAGCCGAGCACATCGAAGACAGCTACGAAAATAAGGGCGTGCCGAAGGATGAAGCCGAAGCGCGAGCCTGGGCGACGGTGAACAAACAATCGGGCGGCGGCGACAAGGCCGGCGGTTCCGGGCGCAAGAAACCGGCGAGTGCCAAGTCTGAAGATCGCAAAGAGTCGTCGCGACGAGCAGTGGCCAGTCGCGAGGGACATTCGCGTAACAGCACGGCTTCGCGGGATGCGCAGACGGTTGATAGTTTGATGAAGGAGGCCCGGGCCAAGAAAATTCCGGGGCGGTCTTCGATGCGTAAGCAGCAGTTGATCGAGGCGCTGCGCAAGGCCAGTTGACACATCCCCTGTAGGAGCTGCCTCAGGCTGCGATCTTTTGCCTCTTTCAAGATCAAAAGATCGCAGCCTTCGGCAGCTCCTACAGGGGATTTAGGTGCGACACAGATCCAATGTGTGGAGCGGGTTTGCTCGCGAAAGCTATCTATCAGGCGCCGCCAGACTCGCGGATAAACGCATCCACCTCAGCCGTCCCCGGCGAGGTCGCCGGCCCCCAGCGGGTCACCGCAATGGCCGCCGCCGCATTCGCCCGCCGCGCCGCTTCATGCGCGCTCAAACCCTGCGCCAACCCGGCAACAAACACCCCGGCATGCGCATCGCCAGCGCCATTGCTGTCCACCGCTTTCACAGTAAACCCCGGCACATGCCGACGCTCATCAGCCTGATGAATCCAGCAACCCTGCGGCCCGTCGCGCACCACCATCAACACCTCTTTGGGCAGATGCTCAGCCAGCCGATCCAGCGCCAGCGCAATGTCTTCAGCGCCGGTAAACCGCAGCGCTTCAACGCTGTTGCTCGTCCACACATCAATGCGTGGCAGCAGCGCCTGCATCATCGGCGAATCCGGCGATTCCACCAGCGGGCCCGGATCGAAGACCACGTTGACCGAGCCCGGCAACGCCAGCGTCCAGTCGAGCAACGCCTGTGCCTTGCCTTCGTGAAGCAAGCTGTAACCGCTGAGATAAACGTAATCGCCCGCCTCGGCGGCAACGCTATTCAGATCGTCCTCGGTCACTTCACCCTCAGCGCCGATGTAGGAAATGAAACTGCGCTCAGCCGACGCATCAGTCAGCGCCACACACAAACCGGTGTCGCGCTGCGCACGTTCTTTGATGCCGATATGAATGCCTTCGACAGTCATCGCGTCACGCGCCAAATCGCCGAAACGCCCGGTGCCGTGGCGACCGAGGTACACCACCGGCAAGCCATTACGCACTGCCGCCGCCATTACGTTGAATCCGCCACCCGCTTCGAAACCAGCTGACTGCGCGAGTACGTCGCCGCCAATCTGCGGCAGCTTATCCACGGCCATGACCAGGTCGATGATGACCTGGCCGGTGTGCAACATCTTAGGCATGAGCATTCTCGGTTGGCGCGGCGCGGCGATCTTTCGCCCCGCCGAGGACGAAGTAAATGCCACCGGCGACCACGAAGGTCACGATCCAGCCGAGGCCGTTGTGGCCCAGCCACGAGTCGGACAGGAAGCCTTTGAACCAGACATTTTCGGCGGTGGTGCCGATGGTGGTGAAGCTAAAGCCGAGCACGATGGCAATCGCCCACGCGCCGAACGCACGCCACTCGATGCCGCCGTTGTACCAGTAGGCGCTGCGCGGGCTGACGTCGAGCAAGTCTGTCGGGCTGTAGTAGTGACGGTGAATCAGGTCAACGATGAAGATCCCGACCCACGCGGTGATCGGCACTGCCAGCAAGGAAATGAAGGTGATGAACGGCCCGTAGAAGCTGTCAGCGATCAGCATGAAGTAAATCGAACCGGCGAAGATCGCAACGATATCGACCACCACCGCGTAGACACGTTTGACCTTGAGGCCGAGGGTCAGCGTGGTCAAACCGGCGGAGTACACCGACAGGTTGTTCGACAGCAGCAGGCCACCGAAGGCGGTGATCAGGTAAGGCACGGCCATCCACGTTGGCAGCATGTCGCGGATCGCCACGATCGGGTCAGTCGCCGAAGCCAGGTCGTTGTTGCCCACCGAGAGCAAGCCGCCAAGGGTGATCAACAGCACCAGCGGAATGCCTGCGCCGAATGCTGCCGACGCGACCAAGCGTACGGCTTTGACGCTGCGATGTTGATAGCGCGACATGTCGGCGCCGGCGTTGGCCCAACCGATGCCGGTGCCGGCAGCCATGGTGCCGATGCCGATGATCATTGCGCTCATCGGTGCCGGCGTGGCGTTGAACACCGCGCTCCAGTCGATGGTGGCGCAGAGGAAGCCGCCGACGAGAATGTTCAGCGCGCCGAACACGTAGGTCGCCCACTTCTGAATCACCAGCAACGTCGCGTGACCGAGGCCGGAAACCGACAAGGTCAGCAGGACGAAAATGGCGATGAAAATCAGCGTCAGTACCGGAGCGCTTTTCGCTTCAACCGGCGAGCCAAACAGGATCGAGCACAGCGACAACAGCACGAATGCCGCGGTAGTGGTGTTGACCGTTTCCCAGCCCAGACGCGACATCAGCGAGACCAGCGTCGGGCCGATATTGCCGCGTACGCCGAAGATTGCGCGTGACAGGGTCAGGCTCGGCGCACGGCCACGGCGACCGGCAATCGAGATGATCCCGACCACGGCAAACGAGCCGGCAGCACCGATGATTGCGACGATGATGGCTTGCCAGATCGCCAACCCGCGAAACGCGACCAGCGTGGCGCCCAGCGGCAGACCGAGGATGGAAATGTTGGCGGCGAACCAGACCCAGAACAGTTGCAGCGGATGACCGTTGCACTCGGCTTCCGGCACCGGCTCGATGCCGCGGGTTTCCAGTTGCCCGGCGCTTTGCCCGGCGTTTGATGAACTCATGAAAAATGCTCCTGTTTGCCTTTTTTGTGGTTGTGGCAATGACTCAGAATGACAAGACATCGCGGCCGTCCCGGGCCTGTCTGCGCGATCCATTGCGGGTTAAATATTCGAAATTTGCGGTGTGGCCTTCGCGGGCAAGCCTTGCTCCTACAAAAGCCGCGATAAGCCACTCGTAGGAGCAAGGCTTGCCCGCGAAAGCGTCAGCCCTGTCAGCGCAAAGCCAACAGCCCCTGCACCAACGGCTCTAGCTCCAAATGATTGACGGTCTTCACCGTATCAATCATCTCGACAGGCCAACTCTCAAGACCCAGGCAGGCCCCAAGCATCGCCCCAAGAATCGCCGCGATGGTGTCGGTGTCGCCACCGAGACTGGCGGCCATGCACAGCGCATCAAACGCGCTCATCTCACCGACGGCCACTTGCTGCGCCAGCGCGAACGAGACCACCACCGATTCCTGCGACGCCACCGATGTACCGATCACGTCGTAGAGCAGATCGGCCAGCAACGCGTTGTCACTGTCGACGCTGATGCTGCGCGCCCAACTGATCCGCGAAGCGATACGCCCACCGGCAACCCAGTGACCATGCGCTTCCGCTTGCTGAGCAATTTGCTGACCGAGGTTCAGCGCCTCGCCCAGATCCATGCCGTTGATGCCGGCAGACACCACCGCCGCCACCGCCGCCGCACTGGAAATCCCCAGCGTGGTGTTGTGAGTGACCTGGCAGGCCTGCACCACGGCGCCAATAAAGCGCTCAGGATTGGCGACATCCGCCGCGATCCCCACCGGTGTGATGCGCATCGCCGCGCCATTGGTGGTGCCGTAACGCCCGGCCTCTTCCGGTGAGTGACCGGCGAGGATCATTTCGATAGCGCGTTTGGTCGACGGGCCGAGCAAATCCTGCGAGCCCTTGGCCTGCATCGCGGCTTCCCATTCGATCAAACGTTGCGCGAGGATGGCCGGTTCGATGTGGCCGTTGCCTTCGACCAACAATTCGCCGACCAGAATTGCCTGTTCGGTGTCATCGGTGATCGAGCCTTTGGGCATGTTCGCGGCGATCGGTTGCAGTGGCCCGGCATCTTGCAGATCGGTGATCTGGCCGAAGCGCGCCTCGATGGTTTCGCGGTTCAGCGATTGCGTCGGCATGCCCAGCGCGTCGCCGAGGGCCAGGCCATAGAAAGCGCCGAGGGCACGGTTGAGCGGGGTCATTTTGCTTCTCCAAATTGCAGGTGCAGACGGAAATGCACCGGGTCGAGCAGGCTTTCGACCAGCTCCATAAAACGGTTCTGCCGGTCGTAAGTGGTGCGCAGGGCTTTGAGGAACACCGTGCCTTCCGCGCGGCCGAGCAGTTCGGCGTCTTCGGCATTCAGCGGTTCAGCGCCGATCCATTGATCGCCGCGCTCGCCGACGTAACCGTAGGCGGCCAGGGTGATGGTCAGGGAATTGTCGATCAGACCGACGCGCGGCAGGCTTTCCAGGCCGCCGGTGGCCGGCATCAAAGAACGTTCAAGGGACACCAGCGTGCCTTCGGTGGAACGGCGACGACGGTCGAGGGTGATGAATTGGTCAGTGCCAAAACGCGCGAGCAGATCGGGCCGGGTCACGGCTTCCAGACGCAACACTTCGGTATTGATCATCGCGCCGCTGTCGGCCAGCGCCTGCGCCCAGCCGCTGCGTTGATCGAGGGCGACACCGTCGAAGGTGACGATCGAACCGACCCCGCTTTGCGTAGCGATGTATTTGCGCCGCTTCAGTTCGGCCAGCGCTTCGCGCAGCGTGCCACGGCTGACTTTGAATTCTTGAGCCAACTGATGTTCGCCGGGCAACAGAAAGCCGTCCTCCATGAGGCCGCTTTCGATGCGCCGGACGAGTTCGTCGACCACCCGTTGTTTCTTGTCAAATCGTACCTGTCTAATCATGTACAAAGTGATAACCGAAACGGGTTCGGGCGAGCAAGGGAAATTTAGGGGAAGTGACGGAAGGTTGAAGGTCAAAAGCACCCTCACCCTAGCCCTCTCCCGGAGGGAGAGGGGACTGAATGGGGGATATTGTGGAAGTACGCTGACTTGAAAGTGCGGTGCCGAATCCATAATCGCCGAGGTCTTTTCAGGTCGACGGATTACGCGAGACACCTCGATCGGCCCCCTCTCCCTCCGGGAGAGGGATGGGCGGGCGGCGTTCCGATGAGGGTAGCCTTCGACTCAACGTTGTTTGAGGCGGTCGATGACCACGGCCAGCAGCAGAATCGACCCGCGAATCACGTACTGGTAGAAGGTATCAATATTCTTCAAGTTCATCGCATTCTCAATAATCGCCAAAATCAACACCCCGGCAATCACATGCCGAATCATGCCAATCCCGCCGCTCAGCGACACCCCGCCCAACACGCAAGCTGAAATCACCGTCAGTTCAAACCCCTGACCAATCATCGGCTGCCCCGAGGTCATCCGCGACGCCAGAATCACCCCGGCCAGCGCGCCAATCACGCCATGCACGGCGAAGATAATGATCTTGGTGCGATCAACGTTGACGCCCGCCAGCAGCGCCGCTTCCTGGTTGCCGCCGATGGCCATGGTGTTGCGCCCGTAGGTGGTGTAATTCAGCAGCCAGCCGAAAAACAGAAAGCACACGATCGTGATCAGGATCGGCACCGGCACGCCAAACAACTGGCCGTTACCAAACACGAAGAACGATTCCTGCGACACGCCCACCGCTTTGCCGTTGGCAAAAATGTAAGCCAGACCGCGAACAATCTGCATGGTCGCCAACGTCGTGATCAACGCATTGACCCGCAACTTGGCGATCACAATCCCGTTGATCAGTCCGACAATCAGGCCCATCACCAACGCTGCACTGACACCAAGAAACACGCTGTTGGTGTCGCGCATCACCACCGCCGCGACCACGCCGGCGCAGGCAATCACCGAGCCCACCGACAAGTCGAAATGCCCCGACGCCAGGCAGTACAACATCGTGCACGCGGCGATCCCGGTGGTGGAAATCGCCAGGCCCAGACCACGCATGTTCAGCGGCGAAAGGAAGTTGTCGATCAGCAGCGTACAGGCAACAAAAATGCCCACCGCCGCCAGCAACATGACCCAGTCATCAAGGAAGCGGCGCATGTCCAGCGGTTTGCGCTCTTTGGGCAGGGTTTCGTTTTGGGTTGTCATCATAGTCACCTCTCAGTTCGCCACGCCGTCAGCGCGGTGGCGCGGCAAAGCCAGTTGCAGCAGGTTGGATTCGTTAGCCTGGTCGCGGCTGATTTCGCCGCGCAGGGCGCCTTCGCAGAGCACCAGAATGCGGTCGGAAATGCCCATCACTTCCATCAGGTCGCTGGACACCACGATCACCGAAATGCCCTCGGCGGCGAGGTTGTGGATGATCTGGTAGATCTCCGCTTTGGCGCCGATGTCGATGCCGCGCGTTGGTTCGTCGAGCAGCAGAACTTTCATCGGCATCGACAGCCAGCGGCCAAGAATGGCTTTCTGCTGATTGCCGCCGGAAAGGAATTTGATCTGCTGACCGGCGTGCGGCGTTTTCACTTTCAGCGCTTTGATCTGTTTGTCAGCGTTGCCCTTTTCCCACAAGCCGCGAATCAGGCAACCGAGCCCCGAATGCGCGCCGCGCGCACTGATGTTGATGTTCTCGGCGACGCTGGCCAGCGGGATGATGCCTTCCTTTTTGCGATCTTCCGGGCAGAGCAAAATCCCGGCGGCAATCGCGTCGCGCGGTGAGCGCAGTTTCAATTCGTGACCGCGCAGTTCGAGGCGTCCGGCGGTGTTGCGCTCAAGGCCGCTGAGCAGGCGAAACAGCTCGGTGCGCCCTGCCCCGACCAATCCAAACAAGCCAAGGATTTCACCCTTGTGCGCCTCGAAACTGATCGGCTCACGCAGACCCGGGCCGAGCAAACCGTCGACCTTCAGCGCGACAGCGCCGCGTGGACGATGGCGATAATCGTAGATGTCCTGGATGTCGCGACCGACCATGCAGGTCACCAGTTGATCGTGGGTCAACTGGCTCATGTCCTCAAAGGTGCGCACGTAGCGACCGTCCTTGAACACCGTGACCGCGTCGCAGATGCGGAACACTTCTTCCATCCGGTGCGAGACATAGAGCACGACTTTGCCCTCGTCGCGCAAGCGGCCGATGATCGCCATCAAGCGGTCGATCTCACGGGCCGAGAGGCTGCTGGTCGGCTCGTCGAAGGCAATGACATGCGCGCCGCGTGACAGGGCTTTGGCGATTTCTACCAGTTGCCGTTGGCCGAGTGACAGGCGTCCGACTTTGGTCTGCGGATCGATTTCGTCGGCCAGGCCTTTGAGGCAATTCAACGCTTGCTGACGCAGCGCGCCGCGATTGATCAAACCGAAACTCGCCGGCAGATGGCCGAGAAACAGGTTTTCGGCGACGGTCATTTCCGGCACCAGATGCAGTTCTTGGTGAATTACCGCGACGCCGCTGCCGATGCTGTCAGCGGTCGACCTGAACGCCATGGTCTGCTCGCCGATCTGCAACTCGCCGCTGCTCGGAATGTAAGCGCCCCCGAGAATTTTCAGCAGGGTCGATTTGCCGGCGCCGTTCTCGCCCATCAAGGCATGAACCTGCCCCGGATGCGCGACGAAGCTGATGGCGTCCAGCGCCTTCACACCGGGAAAGGTTTTGCCGATCCCGTTGAAGCGCAGGCTGCCGCTGGAGCTGTGTTGTTGTGTCTGTACTTGCGCGTGCATAAAGCCACCTCTTCACACCGAAAAACGGCCCGGCTGCCCGGGCCGTCGCTGCATCAGTTCCACAAGCCGATTTTTTCCAGCTCTTGCTTGAAGTTTTCGCGGGTGATCAGGGTGACGTCGTCCATGGCGGTGTACTTCGGCGGTTCTTTGCCGGTGGTGACCCACTCGTACATCATCTCGGCGGTTTTGTAGCCTTCGATGTGCGGGCTTGGCAGCATCGAACCGAAGAAACCGCTGTTAGGCTTTTTCAATTCGCCGATGGCGTCGGTGCCGTTGATGCCGATGCCAATCACGTTGGTCGCGGCAAAACCGGCCGCTTCAGTGGCGCGCACGCCGCCAAGCACGGTGTTGTCGTTCATGCCGCCAATGATCAGGTTTTTCGCTGCGCTCGGCAGTTTCACCAGCGCCGAGTTGGTGGCGTCCATGCTGCCCGGTACGTCGAGGGTTTTCAGCGCGGCGAAGAGGATGTGATCCTTCGGCATGCCGGCGTCTTCAAGGGATTTCACCGAGCCGTCGGTGCGCTTCTTGCCGGTGTCGAGTTCGTTGTAGGTGTTGACCACCGCGTAGGTGTCTTTCCAGTCCCAGTTGCGTTTTTTCGCTTCGGCGACCATCGCGTTGCCCTGCTTCTGGCCGACTTCGAACGCGGCCATGCCGAGGTACGGCACGTCTTCCATGAACTTGCCGTTGGCGTCGACAAAACGGTCGTCGACGGCAATCACTTTCAGGTCGTTGAGTTTGGCTTTGGCCATGATCGCCGGGCCGAGCGACACGTCCGGCGGGCAGATCACGAAGCCCTTGGCACCGTTGGCGGCGAGGCTGTCGATGGCCGAGAGGGTTTTCTCGCCATCCGGCACGGCGATTTTGATCAGTTCAAAGCCCTTGTCCTTGGCGGCTTTCTCGGCGAAAGCCCACTCGGTCTGGAACCACGGCTCTTCCGCCTGTTTGACCAGAAAACCGATTTTCACGGTGTCGGCAGCGAGCAGCGAACTGCTCAGGCTGAATGCAGTGACCGCCAGGGCGGTAGTGCACAGGGTACGAATCCCGAAACGACGTTTCATAAGCTGACTCCTTGTTATTTTTTTTGAGCAATGTTTGAAAAGCGTTAAAGCGTGTTCCTGCAAAGCCTGTTGAAAATAGTCATATCGTATGATGATTGGATTTCACCCGGATCTATCCGCGTGAAAGCCGCTGCGCTCAGTCGTGGTACATCACCGAGCGGCCACCATCGATGGTGATGCATGACGCGTTGATAAAAGGGGCTTCGTCGCTGGCCAGAAACACAGCGGTCATCGCCACTTCCAGTGGCTGACCAATACGTTTCGGCGGGTGCAGATCGAAGGCGCGCTGACGTTCGGCGTGCGGATCGGCGAAACCGTTCCAGTAATCAACATTCAATTGGGTTTCGATGTAGCCCGGCGCGATGGCGTTGACGCGAATGCCTTTCGCCGCGTATTCGATGCCGAGGGCGCGGGTCAGCCCAAGCAAACCATGTTTGGCCACCGGGTACGGGAAGCAGCCGGGAATGATGTGGCTGGAATGGGTCGAGGCGATGTTGATGATGCTGCCAACGCCCTGCTCGATCATCTGCGGCAGCACGGCTTTGCAGCCGAACCAGGCACCATCGAGGTCGATGGCGAAGCAGCGATGCCAGTCTTCATCGGTCATTTCCAGCGGATCACGAAACACGTTGACCCCGGCGCAGTTGACCAGCACGTCGATACGCCCGTGCAATTCAACGGCGCGTTTGGCCATCGCGTGCAGATCGTGCTGGCGCGACACATCGGCCTTGAGCGCCTGCACGTCACAGCCCTGCTCGCGCCAGTGGGCGGCAACCTTCTCAACCTTTTCGGCCTGAATATCGCTGATCAGCAGTTTCGCTTGCTGCGAAGCAAACGCAGCAACGATCGCTTCACCGATGCCTTGCGCAGCGCCGGTCAGCAAGACCACTTTGTCTTTCAGACGCTCGCCCTTCGGCGGTGCAGGCACCGGCGGCAGGGAAAGGGGTTCAGCCATGGATCTCGACTCCTGTTTCGCAAGCACAAAAAAACCGGACAGCTGACGATGTCCGGTTCGGAAGGCGTTTGAAACAAAACAGGCAAGCGTCGCTGACGGCATGTGGCCGTTGCGAGACGCGGACTCCGCGTGGGAGTGCGATGGAAATTCGCTGCATCACTTCACCTGTTTTGTTCTTTTTAAGTGTGAGTGCGTGTTACTGCTGGAGCCGACTATAAACCCGTCGGCCAAATAATCTCAATATATAATTTTGCATCCCATATTTTGGGATTCAACCAGCAAAGCGGGTACAGAGTTTTCCCGGTACATCAACGCGCATCGACAGCACTGCACCGTCCAGAGGATGCTTGTGCGGGCTCTGGGCGCTGGTGATGTACAGGGTTTTCAGGTCATCGCCACCGAACACGCAACTGGTCGGGCGGCTGACAGGCAACTCGATTTTGCGCTCGACTTTGCCTTCAGGCGTCAGGCGCAGCAGGCAGCTGCCATCCCAACGGGCATTCCACACGTAACCTTCGGCGTCCATCGCCGAACCGTCCGGGCCGCCCTGTTGGTCGGGGCCGTACCAGATTTCGGCGGCACCGAGATGGCCGTCCGTTTGAATGAAATAGCGATGGAGCGTGCTGTCCATGCTGTCGCCGAACAGAACTGTGGTGCCGTCGTCACTCCACAGCAGCGTGTTGGGAATGCCCAAACCGCGCAGCAATGGCGTGACGCGTTGATCCGCATCGACGCGGAACAGGCCACCGGAGCGGCGAGTGATCGGCAGGTCTTCGCCATTTTCGCCGATGTTGTTTTGCATGGTGCCGAGCCACAGACGGCCTTGGCCATCGCAACGCGCTTCGTTGGGCCGATTGCCGGGTTGCGGGTCGGCGACGCAGAACAGGGTCAGGTGTGGTTCGAGGCCAGGGGAATCGAGGTCGAGGCGATAGACGCCACTGCTGAGCGTGACCAGCGCATCGCCGCTGGCGCAGGGGATGAACGCGGAAACGTGCTCGGGCATCTGCCAGATTTGTACGTTCTGGCCGATCAGGCGCAGGGCCTGTTTGCCGGCGATGTCGACCCAGTACAACGCTTGGGTCGGCGCGTCCCAGAACGGGCCTTCACCGAGTTGGGCGCGGTGTTGGGTCAGGGCGGTGCACGGCATATCAACTCCTTCTTTGTTGTTGTTTTACTGTGGGAGCGAGCTTGCTCGCGAAGGCGTCGTGTCAGTCGATGACTGATGTATCTGACTTGACGCATTCGCGAGCAAGCTCGCTCCCACAGGGGATATGGGTGTGTTCAGCTGGCTTTTTTGTCGGCTATGACTTTCGGGTAAAAACGCTTGATCGCCAGATCGGCGTTATCGATCAAAGTCATGCACGCCCACACACCGCGCGCGGAATCCCGAGCGGCAATGGCATCGGCCATGTCTTTGTGGATCGGTAATGTGCGGCGCAGTTCATCGGGATCGGCGGCAGACACTTCAAACGACACCGCCAACAACGCGCCGAGCGCCGGCACCATTTGTTCGATGAATTGATTGTGACTGGCCGCGAGGATGCATTCGTGAAAGACCTGATCGGCGCGGTTGTAATCGATGCCGCTGTCGACCGCGCGCTCGAGGGCGTTGTAGGCCAGTTGAACGGCTTCGATCTGTTCGAAGGTGGCGCGCTCGCAGGCCCAGCGTACGGCCATCGGTTCTATCGTGCGGCGCAGATCAAGCAGGTCATCGACGAAGTTTTCCGGCAAGCCGTTGCGCGACAGCCAACCGACGACTTGCGGATCGAACAGATTCCAGCGCCGAACCGGCAGCACGCGGGTGCCGACTTTCGGCCCGACTTCGAGCATGCCTTTGGCGACGAGGGTTTTGATCGCTTCGCGGATCACCGTGCGACTGACGCCGAGCTGCTCACCCAGATCCGCCTCGACCTTGATGGTCTGCCCAGGTTTGACCTGGCCGGCGGCGATCCAGCTGCCGAGCCAGTCAACCGTGGATGCGTGGAAGCTGCTGGACATGAACACCTCAAAGCGGAGTGCGATGGGTGGTAAAGCTAATCATCATATGATTGGGTGTCAACGACAAAAAAGATCGCAGCCTTCGGCAGCTCCTACAGATGTATGGCCTGTAGGAGCTGCCGCAGGCTGCGATCTTCTAAGGTTCGAGGACGATGCGGAAGAACTCGCCGCCGCTCCACACGCCCAGCCAGCGCTGGCCATCGATTTCGCGGCTGACCGCCAGTTCCACCAGTTGGTAAAACACATTACGGTGAATCAGCGCTTCAAGGTTCGTGCGCACATGCACATAAGGCGCAGGCTCTTGCGTTGCCGGATCAATCTCAACCCGAATCGGATGCTCAGGCCCAGCCTCAGCCGTTTCATCCACGTTGGTGGTAAAACGCAAGAGCTGCGCTTCACCCTCGCCTTCCACCTCAACGGAAATCGCCACAAACGGCGCGTCGTCGACCTTGATCCCGACCTTCTCGACCGGAGTAATCAGGAAATAATCATCGCCATCGCGGCGCATGATCGTCGAGAACAGTTTGACCATCGGCTTGCGCCCGATCGGCGTGCCCAGGTAATACCAGGTGCCGTCGCGGGCGATGCGCATGTCGATGTCGCCGCAGAAGTCCGGGTTCCACAAGTGCACCGGCGGCAAGCCTTTGGTTTTGGGGATTTGTCCCAACAGGTCATTGGCTTTTTGCGGGCCACTCATGGCGTTCTCCTTGAATTTATTGGTCGCCGATCCCCAACAGGCTGCGCGCGTACTGTGCCAGCGGCGGGCCAATGAGGTCTTCGGGTTTATTGTCGTGGAACGTCAGTAAACCGCCACGACTTTTGATGCGTGCAGTATCAATCAAATACTGGGTGCTGGTCTCGATCAACATGATCTGAATCACGCCACCGTCGATGCCGAGACGGTCGACCGCTTCTTCATCGAGCCACTCATCAGAGTTACCAATGCGGTCATCAGCCTTGGCGAAACGCGTGTACAGCAGGTAATGAGCACCGGCATCGCGTGCTTCGCCCATCGCTTGATCGAGGCCTTCCGGAGCGCGAGCGCGGCGCACCATCGGGAAGTATTCGACGAAACCCTTGAAGGCTTCCTCGGCGACCACGTTTGGACGCGGGTAAGAACCGCCCGGCGGGGCGAACGCGCCTTGGGCGATGTAGATGAACGAATCAGGCTGAATGCGGAAGTTGTTCACGCGACGGCTGTCGCTGTGATCGAGCAAACCGGCGTCGCTCATCTGGTAGCGAGTGCCTTCGGCCATATCGCTGACAGTCATACAGCCGCCAAGCGCCAAAACGGCCAGCAGCAAAACCAGGCTACGCATCCTATTCCTCCAGAGGCCGGTGACGGAAAACCGGCGAATGGCCGTTGGATGCAGCTTTTGCGCCAGCTCTGTTTTTTCGTTGTGTTGTTAGTTAGATCGTATTCGCGAGCAAGCCCGCTCCCAAACAGGAACACATTCCAAGGTGGGAGCGGGCTTGCTCGCGAAAGCGGCTGATCAGCCGCCGATAATCTTCATGACGGTCGCACCGCCAGAGAACGCCACTTCCTGCTTGTCGCCCAACGCCTTGACCAACAAACGCTGCAGCGCTGGCAACGCCTGATGACGCGGCTTATCAAGCAGATCACCGACATAGTGGCGGTTGCTCGACGACAGGCAGCCATGCAGCCAACCCGTCGACGACAGTCGCAAGCGCGAGCATGTCCGACAGAACGGCACGCTTTCGTTGGCGATCACGCCGAAGTTGCCCAGGCCAGGAATCGCATAGCGCACAGCGGTGGCATCGATCGGCGCATCAGTCTGCGCATACTCGTAGCGCTCGCCGATCAGGCTGAGCAATTGCTCAAGGCTGACGAACTGTTGCAGAAACGCATTGGAGTCTTTGGCCAGGTGGCCCATGCGCATCAATTCGATGAAGCGCAGTTCGAAACCTCGTTGCAGACAGTAATCAAGCAGCGGCATCACTTGATCAAGGTTCTGCCCGCGCAACGGCACCATGTTGACCTTGATCTTCATCCCCGCGGCGGCGGCTTGATCCATGCCATCAAGCACGGTGGCCAGATCGCCGCCGCGGGCGATGCTGCGGAAGGCGCCGGCGTCGAGGGTATCGAGGGACACGTTGATCCGGCGTATACCGGCATCGACCAACAGCGGGAGTTTCTTGGCGAGAAGCTGGCCGTTGGTGGTCAGACTGATGTCTTCCAGGCCCATCTTGCCGACGGCGGTCATGAACGATTCGAGTTTCGGGCTGACCAGCGGCTCGCCGCCGGTGATGCGCAAGCGCTCGATACCGGCCGCTTCGATCAGGTACTCAACGCCGCGCGCCATGGCTTCGGCCGACAGTTCATCCTGCGCAGCCACCAGCCGCTTGCCGTTGGGCACGCAGTAGGTACACGCGTAATTGCAGGCTGAGGTCAGGCTGATGCGCAAATTGCGAAAACGCCTGCCTTGACGGTCAACGATCATGATCACTCCGGCGGAAAAATTTCGAGCCGCTAAAACTTGACTCACAAATCAAGTTTTAGCAAGCCCTATGCCTGAGTATATTCCTGCGGTACTGCGACATGTAGCGAAATCATGGCGCAATAAGGCGGCTGAATGGCTCAGCTGCTTGGGGTTTCCGGGTCGCGCTTGCGCTTGTTGCCCATGCGCACGCCGATGTCCATCAGGAACTGGAAGAAACCTTCCTGATCTTCCAGCACGTTGCTCCAGAACGGCGAGTGATACAGCGCCACCGCGCCGTGCACCAGCGCCCAGGATGCGCAGTAGTGGAAGTACGGCGGCACGTCTTCGAGTTTGCCTTCGCTGATGCGGCCCTTGATCAACAGGGTCAGACGTTCGAAGTTCGAGGCACGGATCTTGTGCAGCTCTTCGACCATTTCCGGCACTTGATTGCCCTTGACCACCTTCTCCTCAAGGCGATCGAACAGGCGATAGCGCTGCGGGTCGCGCATGCGGAATTCGAAATAGGCGCGGGACAGCGCTTCCTTGTCTTTGTCGACGTCGGCCGAATGCAGCAGCTCGTTCAAATCGCGCTCGTAATCGAGCATCAGGCGCAGGTAGATTTCCGCCTTGGATTTGAAGTGCTTGTAGATCGTGCCTTTGCCGATACCGACGGCATCAGCAATCATCTCGACGGTGACACTGTCTTCACCTTGGTCGAGGAACAGCTTGAGCGCGGTATCGAGAATTTCTTGCTCGCGGCGACGAAACTCACGGACCTTACGAGGTTCTTTGTGCATAAGAAAAGGTCTGAAGGGTCAAAATTCGAAGCCGCGTATTATGCCTAACTTGCGCAAAAATGCACGGATCATCCGACCATATCTGCGTTTCTTGTTCATTTTGAGAACGTTTTGGACGCAATGAGAACTCAACTGAAGCAAACGTATTCCAAATTTGTTTAAAAACCCCGACCGGCTCACTGGACTGCACGCCAGACTGATCAATACTTGAACTGTCGGGCGACATCTCCCCCAAGTGTCGCGCCGATAAAGGTACCAACGGACCGCGTGCCTTTGTTTTACTCCTAATGGTCTTAACCCGGATTCACCCCCCAGAACCCGGGTTTTTTTTGCCTGCGATTTGACCCTTACCCCAGCTACCCGAACATCACACCTGTAGGAGCTGCCGCAGGCTGCGATCTTTTGCCTTTGCCTGTCAAAATCAAGATCAAAAGATCGCAGCCTGCGGCAGCTCCTACACGGCAGATTTAACGGAGGCCAGCGGGAACAGCCGTTTGAAGTTTTCGGTGGTCTGCTCGGCAAAGCGCTCGTAGTTCTCACCGCGCAGCATCGCGAGGAATTCCGCGACTTCACGCACGTATTGCGGCAGGTTTGGCTTGCCGCGGTACGGGATCGGCGCCAGGTACGGCGAGTCGGTTTCCACCAGCAAGCGATCCGCCGGAACTTTGCTCGCGACATCGCGCAACGCGTCGGCATTGCGGAAGGTGACGATCCCCGACAGGGAAATGTAATAACCCATGTCCAGCGCTGCTTTGGCCATGTCCCAGTCTTCGGTGAAGCAATGCAGCACACCGGCCTGAGGCAACGCCGCTTCGCGCAGCAGTTCAAGAGTATCGGCCCGCGCGCCACGGGTGTGGATGATCACCGGTTTGCCCGTCTGCTGAGCCGCTTGCAGGTGCAGACGAAATGACTCCTGCTGCAACTCAGCGGCTTCCGGCTCGTAGTGATAGTCCAGACCGGTTTCGCCGATCGCCACCACTTTCGGGTGATTGAGTTCGTGCAGCAACCAATCCAGCGCAGGCGCAGCGCCCGGCTGCACATCCAGCGGATGCACGCCGACCGAGCAATCGACGTCATCGTAACGCTCAGCAAGGGCTTTGACGTCGGCAGCGTTGTCGGCGCTGACGCCGATGCACAGAAAGTGCCCTACCCCGCGCTGCCGGGCGGCATCGAGTGCGGCATCCAGCGAACCGTCATGGGCGGCGAGGTTGAGGCGATCAAGGTGACAATGGGAATCTACGAGCATAAAAAGGACGGCTACTTACATCGTATGAGTGGGACGGTCGGACTTGAGGGCTCCGGCCAGATGGGTTTCGATGCGACTGCGCGCGGTGTTGTCGCCATCATTAAACTGCACGCCGACACCGGCGGCGCGATTGCCCTGCGCACCTTTGGGCGTGATCCAGGCGACCTTGCCGGCCACCGGAATCTTCTCCGCCTCGTCCATCAGGTTCAGCAGCATGAACACCTCGTCGCCCAACTTGTAGCTCTTGTTGGTCGGGATGAACAGACCGCCGTTCTTGATGAACGGCATGTAGGCGGCGTAAAGCACCGACTTGTCCTTGATGGTCAGGGACAAGATGCCGTTACGCGGCCCCGGGCTGACGGGTTCATTCATGTTGACCTCCACTGCTGATGTTCAGAGTCTAGGTACACATTCTTATCTTTGGCCAGGCAATCCCGCCCATTGCACCAACAATGCCTCCAGCAGCAACGCCGGATTGAGGTTGGCCTTGCTCATGACTTTCTGCCGCTGCGCGAGAATCCAGTCCTGAATCTCGAGGACTTTGCCCTGCGCACTTTTCTGCGCCAGGTACTGCACAACTTTACGCATATCGGTCAGGCCGAGGCCCGCTTCATCCTGCGTCAGTTGATAGCGCAGGATCAGGCTCGACCAGTCGCAGAACCAGTCGAACAGGCGCAGCATCGGAATGCTTTTCCACTCTTCGGCCAGTTGCGTCGGCGATTGCTGCTGTTTGAGCAACTTCTTCACGCCTTCGACCACTTGCGCGCGCTGTTCACGCACACCCTGAGATTGCAGACTGACCGCCATCAACGGCGAACCGGCCGCCAGCGTCAGCAGTTCGACACGCTCCTCTTCCGAACATTCCGGCAGAGCCTGAGCCAGCCATTGCAGGCTCATCGCCTCACTCGGCAGCGGACAGGCCTGTTGCACGCAACGACTCTTGATCGTCGCCAGCAAACGGCTGGTCTGATGGCTGACCAACAGCAACACAGTATCGCCGGACGGTTCTTCAAGGCTTTTCAGCAAGGCGTTGGCGGCGTTGATGTTCATCGCCTCGACCGGCTCGATCAGCACCACTTTGCGCCCGCCCAGTTGCGCGGTTTGCACCACGAAACTGACCAGATCACGCACCTGATCGACTTTGATCGCCTTGTCGGCTTCTTCCGGTTCGAGGATGTAATTGTCGGGATGACTGCCGGCCCTGAGCAGCATGCAGGATTTGCACTCGCCGCACGCTTCCGGGGTCGGACGCTGGCACAGCAGGCTCGCCATCAAGCGCTCGGCCAGCGCGCGCTTGCCGATCCCTGCCGGGCCGTGCAGCAAATACGCGTGCGCGTGTTGCTTACGCCCGGCCAATTGCTGCCAGAGGCTGTCCTGCCATGGATAGGCCTCAGCCACGGGCCAGCTCCAGCAAGTTCGGCAGCAAGGTATCCAGCGATTGCTGAACCTTGGCCAATGGTTGGCCGGCGTCGATGCGCACATAGCGCGCAGGATCGGCTTCGGCGCGCTTCAGAAACGCATTGCGCACTGCCTCGAAAAACGCCCGGCCTTCCAGCTCGAAACGATCGAGACGACCACGGGCGCTGGCGCGAGCGAGGCCGATTTCCACCGGCAGATCGAAAATCAAGGTCAGATCAGGACGCAGATCGCCCTGCACGAAGTTTTCCAGCGTAGCGATGCGCTCCAGTGACAAACCTCGTCCACCACCCTGATAGGCATACGTCGAATCGGTGAAACGGTCGCACAGCACCACTGCACCGCGGGCCAGCGCCGGACGAATCACTTCGGCCAGGTGCTGAGCGCGCGCCGCGAACACCAGCAACAGCTCGGCATCCGGGTTCATGACTTCGTCGGCCGGGGCCAGCAGCACATCGCGGATCCGCTCGGCCAGTGGCGTACCGCCGGGCTCACGGGTCAGCACCACTTCGATACCGGCGGCGCGCAGGCGCTCGGCGAGGTACTCGCGGTTGGTGCTTTTGCCGGCGCCTTCCGGGCCTTCCAGAGTAATAAACAAGCCAGTCACAGGCAGTCCTTAGTCAAAGTCATTGCGCGTTAGAGGGTGCAGCGGCGTCCGGTGCCGGGGTTGGCGCAGGTTCCTCGGCGGGAACTTGCGGCAACGCTTCCGGCGCCGTGTCCGGAGATGCCGCAGGAATCGGATCTTGCGCAGATTCCGGTGTAACTACAGGCGCCGGGCTGGAACGATAATCCGCACGACGCTTGAGCTGAAACTCACGCACCGCCGCGTTATGCGCATCGAGATCATCCGAGAACACATGGCTGCCGTCGCCACGCGCGACGAAGTAGAGGCTGGTGCCATCGACCGGATTCAGCGCCGCATGAATCGCTTCACGCCCGACCATCGCAATCGGCGTCGGCGGCAGGCCAGGAATCACGTAAGTGTTGTACGGCGTCGGCTCTTTCAAATGCGCGCGGGTCAGCTTGCCGGTGTAGCGATCACCCAAACCGTAGATCACCGTCGGGTCGGTCTGCAACTGCATGCCCAGCGCCATCCGCCGTACGAAGACCCCGGCAATCTGCCCACGCTCTTGCGGGACGCCGGTTTCTTTTTCGACCAGCGAAGCCATGATCAGCGCTTGATACGGCTCTCGGTAAGGCACGTCCGACGCACGTTTTTCCCATTCGCTGGCCAGCACTTCATCGAGACGGTCGAAGGACTTTTTCAGCAACTCGGCATCGGTCATACCGCGCACGAAGCGATAGGTGTCAGGAAAGAAACGCCCTTCCGGGAACAGGCCTTTATGGCCGATCTTCGCCATTACGTCGCTGTCGCTCAAACCGCTCAGGGTCTGCTCGATTTTCTCGTCCTTGGCCAATGCAGCACGCACTTGATGGAAGTTCCAGCCCTCGACCAGGGTCAGGCTGTACTGAACCACGTCGCCGCGCTTCCAAGAGTCGATCAGACCATTAACGGTCATGCCCGGCTGCATGCGGTATTCACCGCTGTGGATCGGTGTGCCGGCGAGGTTGAAGCGCCAGTAAACCCGTAGCCAGAACGCGTCCTTGATGACGCCATCGGTTTCGAGTTCGAGGAAAGTACGGGTGGGGGTAGAGCCTTTCGGCACATCCAGCAGCTCTTCCTGCGTGATGTTCAGGGGTTGTTCCAGTGCGGAGTGAATCTTCCAGGCGCTGGCGCCCAACAACAGCCCTGCCAGAACCAGTCCGGTTTCCAGCAGCAGCAAAAGTTTACGTCTCACGAATCAGGCATCCAGTAGCGCGCGGGCAATGGTTTGCAGTTTACGGGTGAGCGGGCCAACCGGCCAGCTCAGTGCAGCGTAGGCGCGTACCGGCCACACGCCATAAACACTGTTGCAGAGGAACACTTCATCAGCCCATTGCAGCTGTTCGAGGCTGATGTCGACGATTTGCGTGGGGATGGCCAATGACTCGGCCTGAAACAATATTTCGGCGCGCATCACACCGGCGACACCGCAGCGTTTCAGATCCGGCGTGATCAACACACCGTCACGCACCAGAAACACGTTGCTGAACACCCCTTCAATAACACGACCAGCCTGATCAAGCATCAAGCCTTCGGCGTGCTCGCTGTCCTGCCATTCGGCGCGGGCGAGCACTTGTTCGAGTCGGTTGAGGTGTTTGAGTCCGGCAAGCAATGGCTGAATAGCCAAGCGTGTGCTGCACGGAAACAGGCGAACGCCTTGTTCAGCATGAACATCGGGATAAGCCGCCGGTGGATTGCCTTGCAGAATGCGTCGGCCCGGCGCCGCAGGATCGGGCGCATAACCGCGCAAACCGTCGCCACGGGTGAGGATGAGCTTGAGCACGCCCTCGCCCATCGCTGCCGCATAGCTCAGCAGCTCATGGCGAATCAGCTCGATATCGGCGGCGATGGCCAGACGCGAACAGCCATCGGCCAGTCGCGTCAGATGCCGATCCAGCAGGATCGGTTGGCCGCCACGCACAGCGATAGTCTCAAACAGACCATCGCCGTAAGCCAGGCCGCGATCTTTCAGCGACAGAGCGTCAGCCGGTTGACCGTCGACCCAGCAGTCCATCAGCCTGCGAACCGACGGAACGCCAAGGTGCCGTTAGTGCCGCCAAAACCGAAGGAGTTGGACAACACAACATCGATGTCCATGTTGCGCGCAGTGTGCGGCACGAAATCGAGATCGCAGCCTTCGTCCGGCTCATCGAGGTTGATGGTCGGTGGTGCCACCTGGCTGTTGATCGCCAGCACGCTGAAGATCGCTTCAACCGCGCCCGCTGCACCCAACAGGTGGCCGGTCATCGATTTGGTCGAGCTGACCGCCAGCTTGTAGGCGTGCTCACCGAACACCGACTTGATCGCGTTGGCTTCGGCAAGGTCGCCGGCCGGAGTCGAAGTGCCGTGGGCGTTGATGTACTGCACTTGGTCGACGTTGATCTTCGCATCGCGTAGCGCATTGGTGATGCAGCGTGCTGCACCGGCGCCATCGGCCGGTGGCGAAGTCATGTGGAACGCATCGCCGCTGGTGCCGAAACCGATCAGCTCGGCGTAGATGGTCGCGCCACGTGCCTTGGCGTGTTCGAGTTCTTCAAGCACCAGTGCACCGGCACCGTCGGACAGGACGAAACCGTCACGGCCCTTGTCCCACGGACGGCTGGCACGGGTTGGCTCGTCGTTGCGGGTCGACAGCGCACGGGACGCGCCGAAGCCGCCCATGCCCAGACCGCAGGCGGCCATTTCGGCACCGCCGGCAATCATCACGTCGGCTTCGTCGTACATGATGTTGCGCGCGGCCATGCCGATGCAGTGCGTACCGGTGGTGCATGCAGTGGCGATGGCGTAGTTAGGCCCCTGTGCACCCAGATGGATGGACAGAAAACCGGAAATCATATTGATGATCGAGCCTGGCACGAAGAATGGCGAGATTCGACGCGGGCCCGTCTCATGCAGGGTACGGCTGGTTTCTTCGATGTTGGTCAGACCGCCGATACCCGAACCCATGGCCACGCCAATGCGTTCACGGTTGGCGTCGGTGACTTCCAGACCGGAGTTGCGCACGGCTTGAAAGCCGGCGGCGAGACCGTACTGAATGAACAGGTCGAGCTTGCGTGCTTCCTTGACCGACAGGTATTCCTCGACATTGAAGCCCTTTACCGAGCCGCCAAAGCGGGTGGAATAGGCAGAAAGGTCGGTGTGTTCGATCAGACCAATGCCACTGCGGCCAGCCAGAATGCCCTGCCAACTGCTCGGCACATCCGTGCCCAGTGGCGACAACATACCCATACCGGTGACTACGACGCGTCTACGCGACACAGCACTCTCCTTTTTCAAATGACGACGACTTTGCATCAGGCCTAAAGAAAAAACCGCACGCCATGATGGCAGTGCGGTTTTTCCATGACAGCAAACAACGATTACAAACTATTACGCCTGGTGGCTAGTAACGTAGTCGATTGCAGCTTGTACAGTAGTGATCTTCTCAGCTTCTTCGTCAGGGATTTCGGTCTCGAATTCCTCTTCCAGAGCCATCACCAGCTCAACGGTGTCAAGGGAGTCGGCACCCAGGTCTTCTACGAAGGAAGCGGTGTTAACCACTTCTTCTTCTTTAACACCCAGTTGCTCGGCAACGATTTTCTTGACGCGCTCTTCGATGGTGCTCATACCTTGTTTTCACTCCTAATGGACAAATTCAGGCAGCTGGCCAGTGGGTAAGTGTATAGAAAGACTTTTCAGCTTTTCAACTGAAAGCTTCACTCCTCAAACCCGGTGGCCCTCTGCCTATAAATAGATTGCAGCTTTATAACGGATTTTAGACAGCTCGTATGACATTTTTTTGAAGCAATCCGTCACATTTTACTTACATGTACATCCCACCGTTCACCGGGATTGTAGCCCCAGTGACGTATGCCGCACCGTCGGATGCAAGAAAAGCGACCACAGACGCGATCTCTTGAGCTTGTCCCAGACGACCCAGCGGAATCTGCGTCTGCAAGGCTTCACGCTGTGCTTCAGGCAGTTCGCGGGTCATATCGGTGTCGATAAACCCTGGGGTTACCGAGTTGACCGTAATCGAACGCGAACCGACTTCACGCGCCATGGCACGGCTGAAACCTTCCAGACCGGCCTTGGCGGCTGCATAGTTTACTTGGCCAGCGTTGCCCATGGCACCCACTACCGAGCCAATACTGATAATTCGACCCCAGCGCGCCTTGGTCATGCCGCGCAGAACGCCCTTGGACAGGCGGAATAGACTGTTCAGGTTGGTATCGATCACGTCGTACCACTCATCGTCTTTCATGCGCATCATCAGGTTATCGCGGGTGATGCCGGCATTATTGACCAGGATCGCCACTGGCGCACCGAACTGCTCCTGAATGCTCGCCAGCACTGCGCTGACCGATTCATCGCTGGTCACGTTCAGCTCAAGGCCAGTGCCCTGAATACCATTTTCCTTCAGGGTTGCAGCAATGCGCTCAGCACCCGAAGCCGAGGTCGCGGTGCCAATAACGATGGCGCCCTGACGACCCAGTTCCAGCGCGATGGCCTGGCCGATGCCACGGCTTGCACCGGTGACCAGTGCAACTTTACCTTGCAGACTCATGCAAGTTTCTCCTGATTCAGGCTTGCGCTGCGCGAGCGGCAGCGAAAGCGTCTGGGGTATTGAGGTTGGAAGTCGCCACGCCTTCAGCGCAACGTTTGTTCAGACCGGCGAGGACTTTGCCCGGGCCACATTCGACCAGATTGGTCGCGCCCTTGGCTGCCAGCGTCTGTACCGATTCAACCCAGCGCACTGGCTTGTAGAGTTGTTCGAGCAGATCACGCTTGAGGGTTTCCAGATCAGCCGGCACTTGCGCGCTGACGTTCTGAACCACCGGGATCTGCGGCGCCTGCCAGTCGATGGCGGCGATGGATTCGGCAAAGCGCTCGGCGGCCGGACGCATCAGTTCGCAGTGCGACGGCACGCTTACCGGCAGCGGCATCGCGCGCTTGGCACCACGGGCCTTGCAGCCTTCGATGGCGCGCTCAACGGCAGCCTTGGCACCGGCGATAACGACTTGGCCAGGCGAGTTGAAGTTGACGGCGCTGACCACTTCTCCTTGCGCTGCTTCGGCGCAGGCTGCCAGCACGTCAGCGTCTTCCAGACCGAGGATGGCGGCCATGCCACCCTGCCCGGCCGGAACCGCTTCCTGCATCAGTTGGCCACGGCGCTCAACGAGCTTCACCGCGTCAGCCAGCGTCAGGCTGCCAGCGGCAACCAGCGCGCTGTATTCACCCAGGCTGTGACCGGCAACAAAGGCCGGACGCGCGCCACCTTCTGCCAGCCACAGACGCCACAGGGCGATCGAAGCGGTCAGAATGGCCGGTTGGGTTTTATCGGTTTGATTGAGCAGCTCTTCCGGGCCCTGCTGGGTCAGTGCCCACAGGTCATAGCCCAGAGCAGCGGAGGCTTCTTGGAATGTTTCGAGGATCAGCGGGTATTGCGCGCCCAGCTCGGCCAGCATGCCGAGGGACTGCGAACCCTGTCCTGGAAAGACGAATGCGAGGGAAGCAGACATGTAACAAGCCCCTAATGATCTTGTCGTCGGAAAATGACGCCCCGCTTGGGGACGCAAGAAACTGACAGTTGGATGGCCCTTTGAACCGGGCGGTCACATTTAAGCATTGTCCGACGAAAACGCCTAAGACAACAAATCCTCCAGACGACCGTGGAGACGCTCGGGCAAGTTCTCTTGAATCTCGATCAGCGCACGCTGGATCGCACTCTGGAAGCCCTGAACACCGGCCGAACCGTGACTTTTCACGACGATGCCCTGCAAGCCGAGAAAGCTTGCGCCATTGTGTCGCGCCGGCGCCAGATCAGCCTGCAAACGCTTCATCAATGGCAGCGCCAACGCACCCACCGCACGGGACGCCAGATTCTTTTTGAACAGCGCCTCGATGCGCGCAGCAATCATCGTCGCCAGGCCTTCGCTGGATTTGAGCAGAATATTGCCGACGAAACCGTCGCACACCACCACATCCGCCTCGCCGCGATACAACCCGTCGCCTTCAATGAAGCCGATGTAGTTGATGCCACGAGCAGCCTGCAACAACGTCGCCGCCAGTTTGACCTGCTGGTTACCCTTGATGTCTTCAGTGCCGATATTCAGCAGCGCCACACGCGGACGATTGATCCCCAGCGTCTGCGCCGCCACCGAACCCATTACCGCAAATTGCAGCAGATGCTCGGCACTGCAATCGACATTGGCGCCCAGATCGAGCAACTGGCAAAAACCCTTCTGCGTCGGAATCGCCGCCACCATCGCCGGGCGATCAATACCCGGCAAGGTCTTCAGCACAAATCGCGACAGCGCCATCAACGCACCGGTATTGCCGGCACTGACACAGGCTTGCGCCTTGCCATCACGCACCAGCTCCAGGGCGACACGCATCGACGAGTCCGGCTTGCCACGCAGGGCTTGAGTCGGTTTTTCGTCCATGGTGATGACTTCGCTGGCACCCACGATCGTCAGGCGCGCGCGATCGGCAGCCGATTGGCCGTGGATCAATTCTTCAAGAAGGGAGGGTTGACCGACGAGGGTCAGGTGCAGCGAGGGCGTAGCAAAAAGGCAAGCAAGGCTGGCCTGAACAATGCTGCGGGGACCGAAGTCCCCGCCCATTGCGTCAATCGCGATGACTTGAGCGGACAAGTGATTACTCGTCAGCGCCCTTGTCGATCACTTTACGGCCACGGTATACGCCTTCTGGCGATACGTGGTGACGCAGGTGAACTTCACCAGTGGTTTTTTCTACAGACAGGGTGCTAGCCTCGAGAGCGTCGTGCGAACGGCGCATGTCACGGGCAGAGCGGGATTTTTTGTTCTGCTGAACAGCCATAATTGATTAACTCCTAAACGTTTGGGTCACGCTTTAACTGCGCCAATACACTGAACGGGTTGGACCGCGTTGACTCGTCCTCGCTCGGTTCGGGCTCATCGAGACCCGCCGGCTGCTGGCATTCTTCCGGATGATGAGCAGGCACAATGGGCAAGGCGAGCAGAAGCTCCTCCTCGATCAGTGACTGCAGATCCAATGGATCTTCGCCCAGTTCCAGCACGTCATAACCTTTCGGCAACGACTGGGTATTCGCACCCTCTTTCACCACAGCATAACTGCATTCGCTGTGGATCGGCAGGGTGACCAGCTCAAGACAACGCTGGCAAACCATTTTGACCTCGGTGTCGATAAAGCTGTGGATCACCACAGATTTACGTTCATCTCGTTCAAAAACGAATTTCGCCTGCACCGTACCGACATCGTCGGAAAGCGGGTCGCAGAGTCTCTTCAAATCGGCTAGCAGCAATTCACCTTGAAGGGTGGTGCCACGATCAGCCAATTTGCGCGGGTCAACGTGAGGTGGAATCGGGTCATTCAACATAGGCGCAGCATTATAGGGATGCACCCACCCATGTCAAAGGAAATTGTTCCCTGTCCGTCACTTGCACGCCTCCGCTAGAATTCGCACCTGCCTCAGGAGACACGAATGCTGCCTTTATTACTCGCTTCAAGCTCGACATATCGTCGCGAATTGCTCGCCAGACTGCACGTGCCGTTCGTCTGCTCCTCGCCGGATATCGATGAAAGTCATCGTCCGGGCGAGCCAGCCATCGAACTGGTCAAACGCCTCGCCGAACAAAAAGCCCGGGCACTGGCCGACAGTCATCCTGCGCACTTGATCATCGGCTCTGACCAGGTTGCCGTGCTCGGTGAGCAGATCATCGGCAAGCCGCACACCTTCGAGAAGGCCCGCGAGCAACTGATGGCCGCCAGCGGCGCCAGCGTGACCTTCCTGACCGGCCTGGCACTGCTCAACAGCCAGACCGGCGAATGCCAGGTCGACTGCGTGCCGTTTACCGTACACATGCGCCAGCTCGATCAGGCGCGCATTGAGCGCTATCTGCGCATTGAGCAGCCTTATGACTGCGCTGGCAGCTTCAAGGCTGAAGGTTTGGGGGTGAGCTTGTTTCAGTCTACCGAAGGGCCTGACGCTACCAGCCTGATTGGCCTGCCGCTGATTCGGCTGATCGACATGTTATTGGCTGAGGGTGTGCATATTCCTTAAAAGCAAAAGATCGCAGCCTTCGGCAGCTCCTTCAGGATTTATGTCATCACAAAAATGCGATCGGACATGAAACGTGTAGGAGCTGCCGCAGGCTGCGATCTTTTGATCTTTACAACGAATTAACGCAACGAAGGCCCGTGGAAACCCATCCACATCGCCAACTGCTCAGCCACGCTGGCGCCAAGCTTTTTCGAGAAGCGATCAAACGGCGATTCCTGAACGGTGAAATCCACCAGTTCTTTCTCGCCAATCACGTCACGCGCAACCGAGCTGGCATTGCCCAGCCCATCGATCAAACCTAACGGCAGCGCCTGCTCGCCCGACCAGACCAGCCCGGAGAACAGTTCCGGATGCTCTTTATCCTTCAGACGATCACCACGGCCCTGCTTGACGCTATTGATGAACTGTTTGTGCGTGGTATCCAGCACCGTCTGCCAGAACGCCGTTTCATCCGGCTTCTGCGGCTGGAACGGATCGAGGAACGACTTGTGTTCGCCCGAGGTATACGTGCGACGCTCAACGCCAAGCTTCTCCATGGTGCCGACAAAACCGTAACCGGCCGCCGTCACACCGATCGAACCGACCAGACTCGCCTTGTCGGCATAAATCTGATCCGCCGCGCTGGCGATGTAATAGGCACCGGAGGCACCCAGGTCGGAAATCACGGCGTACACCTTGATATCCGGGTGCAGGCCGCGCAGGCGCTTGATCTCGTCATACACATAACCTGACTGCACCGGACTGCCGCCCGGGCTGTTGATGCGCAGGACGACACCTTTGACCTTCTTGTCCTCAAACGCAGCGCGCAGACTGCCGACAATATTATCGGCGCTGGCCGGCTCTTTATCGGCAATCACCCCGGTGACATCGATCAACGCGGTGTAGTTATCGCTACGGGTGGCGCTTTTTTCCATGTCCATCAGCGGGGTGAACAGGATCAGCGCAATAAACAGATAAACAAACGTCAGCAGCTTGAAGAAAATCCCCCAACGCCGCGAACGGCGCTGCTCTTGCACGCCGGCCAGGAGAGTCTTCTCCAGCAGCTTCCAGCTTTTCTCGTCACCGCCGTCGGCATCTGCCTTGGCCGGTGCTTTCCATTCGTCGGTCATGCCATCCACCCCAGCAAAAACGTATTAAGCCTGCTGCGCCAGCCAGGCATGCAATTCGGAAAAACGGTCGATCGACAGGCGCGGCTCGAACTGCTGCAGCGATTCGATCGATTGCGCGCCATAACTGACCGCCACCGAATCCATCCCCGCGTTACGCGCCATCAGCAGATCGAAGGACGAATCGCCAACCATCAGCGCCTGTTCGGCGCGCACGCCGCAATGAGCAAGGATCTGCTCCAGCATCAGAGGGTGCGGCTTGCTCGCAGTTTCATCGGCAGCGCGGGTGATATCGAAATAATCTTCCCAGCCATTGGCCTTGAGCACTCGATCCAGACCCCGGCGATTCTTGCCGGTAGCGACAGCCAAGTGATAACCATGCTCACGAAACGACGCCATAGACTCGACTACGCCTTCGAACAACGGCGAAGGCACGGCTTCGGCGGCGATGTAGTGATCCGCGTAATACTCGCGAAACAAGGTCATTTCGGCGTCACTGATCTCGGGATACAAGGTGCGGATCGCCTCAGGCAGGCCCAGGCCGATGATGCCTTTGACGGCGAAATCATCGCGCAACTCGAAACCGGAACGCCCGGATGCCGAGTGCATCGCCTCGACGATCCGATGGATGGAATCGGCCAGCGTGCCGTCCCAATCAAAAATCAGCAGTTTGTAATCAGATGGGCGCACTCAATCGCTCCACGGTCTTGGCCCACATTTCATCGACGGGCGCCTGCAAGGTCAGCTTGCCGCCATCCGGCAGCGGCACGGTCAGCATGTAAGCGTGCAGAAACAGACGCTTGCCGCCCAGATCGCGGATTTCCTTGGTGAAATCCTCATCGCCATACTTGCTGTCGCCAGCAATGCAATGGCCAGCATGCAAGGTGTGCACGCGAATCTGGTGGGTGCGACCGGTAACCGGTTTGGCTTCGACCATGGTGGCGAAATCCCCGAAGCGGCGCAGCACCTTGAACATCGTCAGAGCTTCTTTGCCTTCTTCGTTGACCTCGACCATGCGCTCGCCGGAACGCAGGTTGCTCTTGAGCAATGGCGCGCTGACTTTCTTGATCGAGGTCGCCCAGTTGCCACGCACCAGCGCCATGTAGCGCTTGTCGACGCCATCGCCGCGCAATTGCTCATGCAAGTGACGCAACATGCTGCGCTTTTTGGCGATCATCAGCAGGCCGGAGGTGTCACGGTCGAGACGGTGAACCAGCTCCAGCTCTTTGGTATCCGGGCGCAACTGACGAAAGGCTTCGATCACACCGAAATTCAAGCCACTGCCGCCGTGAACCGCAATGCCCGCGGGCTTGTTGATCACGATCAGGGCTTTGTCTTCGAAGACAATCGAGGCTTCCAGGCGCTGCAACAGACCCTGGGCCAATGGCACCGGCTCGTCGCGCTCAGGCACGCGAACGGGCGGCACGCGCACGATATCACCGGCCTGCAGCTTGTATTCGGGCTTGATCCGACCTTTGTTCACGCGCACTTCGCCTTTGCGCAAAATGCGGTAAATCAAGGTCTTGGGCACGCCTTTGAGCCGGGCGAGGAGGAAATTGTCGATTCGTTGGCCGGCATACTCCGGCGAGACTTCAAGCAATTGAACGCCTGGAGTCGAAGGGGCAGTAGTTGTCATGCCGCGGATGATAACAATTTTTATGGAATTGAAGCACTTAATCATTGCTGCTATAGTCGCGAACGCCGCCAAAAGCGGCCTGGACAGCGGCACCACGGTCAAAAACCGGCCCTGACCATCGCAATTCACCAGGACGCGAGGCCGTCCTACGGGGCTTTTGCTACGTAACGGTGGAGTTTGCAGTTGTAACAAGCGCAGGTGACATGAGGCCTGAATTACACCGTCGAGCAGAGTTTTTACTCGCCTGACAGGCAGATATTCACGGCCAGTTCACAAAGTGCAGTCAACCGCAGATGACCCCGAGCGAAAGCTTCGGAAACACCGCCTGATTAGCCATGATGCGTGACCTCCCCTTTCGGAGCTCACGGTAAATGCCAACCCGCTGCGGATTCTGCGCGCGGCAGCACCCGAATTATCAGGGATACGTGTAGGGTGGAGATGCACAACCGCTGGACTGTGTAGCAATAGGCTTTATCAAGACGCTTCATCTCGTCCACAGCCACGGTTGATTCCTCCTCCTGACTGAGTGCTTAAGTAGCCACAGCAAGCAGGACGCGTACGTCGCTATATCGGCCCAATTGGCCGCATATCGCTGGACACGGGAATGGCCAACCACTCCCGACGCACCTGACACCGACCGTGAGAAGTCGTGTGTGCCGAACGCCGTTTCCGGCAGCCCGGAAACCGACGGTACTACATGAAAAGAATGCTGATTAACGCAACTCAACCCGAAGAGTTGCGTGTTGCACTGGTAGATGGCCAACGCCTCTACGACCTGGACATCGAATCCGGTGCACGCGAGCAGAAGAAGGCCAACATTTATAAAGGCCGTATCACTCGCATCGAACCAAGCCTTGAGGCTGCCTTTGTCGATTTTGGCTCTGAGCGCCATGGCTTCCTGCCCCTCAAAGAAATCTCCCGCGAATACTTCAAGAAAGCCCCCGAAGGCCGCGTCAACATCAAGGACGTCCTGAGCGAAGGCCAGGAAGTTATCGTTCAGGTGGAAAAAGAAGAACGTGGCAACAAGGGCGCAGCCCTGACCACCTTCATCAGCCTGGCCGGTCGTTACCTCGTGCTGATGCCGAACAACCCGCGTGCCGGCGGTATCTCCCGTCGCATCGAAGGCGAAGAGCGCAACGAACTGCGTGAAGCGCTGAACGGTCTGGTTGCACCGGCCGACATGGGTCTGATCGTGCGCACTGCCGGCCTTGGCCGCAGCAGCGAAGAAATGCAGTGGGACCTCGATTACCTGCTGCAACTGTGGACGGCTATTAAAGAAGCCTCGCTGGATCGCTCCGCGCCATTCCTGATCTATCAGGAAAGCAACGTGATCATCCGCGCCATCCGCGATTACCTGCGCCAGGACATCGGCGAAGTGCTGATCGACAGCGTTGAAGCCCAGGACGAAGCCCTGACCTTCATCCGCCAGGTGATGCCGCAGTACGCCAGCAAGATCAAGCTGTACGAAGACAGCGTGCCGCTGTTCAACCGTTTCCAGATCGAAAGCCAGATCGAGACCGCTTTCCAGCGCGTCGTTGAACTGCCTTCCGGCGGCTCCATCGTTATCGATCCGACCGAAGCCCTGGTGTCCATCGACATCAACTCGGCGCGCGCCACCAAAGGCAGCGACATCGAAGAAACCGCTCTGCAAACCAACCTTGAAGCCGCCGAAGAAATCGCCCGTCAGTTGCGCCTGCGCGACATCGGCGGCCTGATCGTCATCGACTTCATCGACATGACCCCTGCCAAGAACCAGCGCGCCGTGGAAGAGAAAGTCCGCGAATGCCTGGAAGCCGACCGCGCTCGCGTGCAGATCGGCCGTATCTCGCGCTTCGGCCTGCTGGAAATGTCGCGTCAGCGCCTGCGTCCATCGCTGGGCGAAAGCAGCGGCATCGTCTGCCCGCGTTGCAACGGCACCGGCATCATTCGTGACGTTGAATCGCTGTCGCTGGCGATCCTGCGCCTGATCGAAGAAGAAGCCCTGAAAGACCGCACTGCCGAAGTTCGCGCACAAGTGCCGATCCCGGTGGCCGCGTTCCTGCTCAACGAAAAACGCAACTCGATCACCAAGATCGAACTGCGCACCCGTGCTCGCATCGTCATTCTGCCGAACGATCACCTCGAAACGCCGCACTTCGAAGTTCAGCGCCTGCGTGACGACAGCCCGGAAGCCGCGACCAACCAGTCCAGCTACGAAATCGCTGCCGCCGCCGCCGAAGTTGAAGAAGTTCAGCCAGCCGCCGCGACTCGCACTCTGGTTCGCCAGGAAGCCGCGGTCAAAACTGCACCGGCTCGCGCCAACGCTCCGGTGCCGACCGAAGTGGCCGCACCTGCTGCTGCCGCCGCGCCGGCTCCGGCTGCCGCGCCAGAACCAAGCCTGTTCAAAGGTCTGGTGAAGTCGCTGGTCAGCCTGTTCGCTACCAAAGAAGAGCCAGTTGCTCCGGCCGTGGTTGAAAAACCGGCTGCCGAGCGTCCAGCCCGTAACGAAGAGCGTCGCAACGGTCGTCAACAGAGCCGCAACCGTAATGGTCGCCGCGATGAAGAACGCAAACCGCGCGAAGAGCGTGCACCGCGTGAGGAACGCGCCCCACGCGAGCCGCGTGAAGAGCGTCAGCCTCGTGAAGCCCGTGAAGTTCGCGAGCCGCGGGAAGCCCGTACCGAAGCAGCGCCAGCCGCCCGTGAAGAACGCGCGCCACGTGCGCCGCGTGAAGAACGTGCTCCGCGCGCTCCGCGTGAAGATCGCAAGCCACGTGGCGAGCGTGAAGAACGTGTACGTGAACTGCGCGAGCCACTCGACGCCGCCCCTGCCGTGACCACCGAGGTGGCTGCTGAAGAGCGTCCGGTTCGTCAGCCACGCGAAGAGCGCGCACCGCGTCCGCCGCGTGAAGAGCGTCAACCGCGCGCCGAACAGGCCGCTGCTGCCGTCGCTGAAGAAGAAGTGAACACCAACGAAGAGCAACTGCCGGAAGACGGTTCGGATAGCGCCGAAGGCGATCGCCCACGTCGTCGTTCGCGCGGTCAGCGTCGTCGCAGCAACCGTCGTGAGCGTCAGCGTGATGCCAACGGCAACGTGATCGAAGGTTCGGAAGAATCCGAAGCCGGCGAAAACGCTGAAGAGCCAAGCACTGCCGATCTGGCCGCCGGCCTGGCTGTTACCGCAGCCGTTGCCAGCACCGTGATCAGCGCTCCGGCCGAAGCCCAAGCCTTTGAGCAAGCCGAACGCGCCACCGCTGCCGTACAGGAAACCGCTCCAGTGGAAGCGCCGGTTGTTGAAGCGACCACTCCAGTAGAAGTGGTTGCTGCTCCGGAAGTCGAAGTGGCTCCGGTTCAGGAAACGCTGCCTCAGGTAGAGCCGGCTCCACTTGTGGTTGCTGAGCCGGTGGTTGAAACCGTCACTGAAACCGTCACTGAAACCGTGACCGAAACCGTACGTGAAGTTCGCGAAGAGCAGACCGCGTTCAACTGGGTCGCCGAGCCGGTTGTCGCTGAAACACCAGCGCCAGTGGTTGAAGCGCCGGTTGTTGAGACGCCAGTGTTCGAAGCACCAGCGTACGAAGCGCCTGTTGCCGAAGCTCCAGTGGTTGAAGAGACCAAAGCTGCCGAGCCAGTGGTTGCTGCTGAGCCAGCTCCAGTCGTCGAAGCGCCGGTAGTTGTCGAAGCTCCTGCTCCGGTGGCTGAAGTGGCTCCGGTCAGCGCTCTGGCTGCAAACGGTCGCGCACCGAACGATCCTCGTGAAGTGCGTCGTCGCAAGCGTGAAGAAGAGCGCCTGCAGAAGGAAGCCGAACAGGCTGCCGCTGCTGCTCCGGTGGCAGAAGTCGTCGCTGAACAAGCGGTTGTTGAAGCGGTCATTGCTGAAGCGCCTCGCTCCGTTCAAGACGCAGCAGAGCACCACGAAGAAGCCCAGGAAAAAGAACACGAGCCTAAACCCCTCGTCTGATTCCTGAAGCTGTAAAAAAGCCCCGCCCGGTGAAAGCCTGGCGGGGCTTTTTTTATGCCATTTAAAAGATCAAGAGATCGCAGCCTTCGGCAGCTCCAACAATTTGAAATACGTTCCCCTGTAGGAGCTGCCGAAGGCTGCGATCTTTTGATCTTGCTGTTATTTAAAAACCAAAGCCTCCGGCACATCGATATCCCACAAAACCCCGGGATCATCCACCGCCACCTCAACCACCCTGCCCTGCTTGAACAAAGGCCGAGCCCCACGATCACCACTCAACGCCAGCAACCCCGCACCAAACGACCGGCCAAATCCCACCGGATGCCCAAACTCACCGTCCTGCACCGGCACGCTCACCGCATCATCAGCCATCGCCGCAACAACCCGCACAATACTCGAGGGCAAAATAAACGGCATATCCCCCAGCACTATCAGCCAGCCATCCGCTTGCGGGCACGTCGCGATGCCCGCCGCAATGCTGTCGCCCATGCCGGTCGTGCCAATCGTCACAACTTCACAGCCATACGCCTGAGCCATACGCATCGCTTGCGGTCGTTCTTCCGTCGTGACCAGTACACGTTTGTCGAGGCTCGCCGGCAGATTCACCAGCACCTGCTCGATCACCGAGCGCACCGCGCCATCGCGACCGGTGCAATCGGCGAGCAACTTATCCTTGTCCGCACCCGCCGCTTTGCGAAAGCGACTGCCCTCGCCTGCGGCCAACACAATCACGCCAATGGTTCGGCTCATGCGCCCTCCACGGGTTTCTTCTGCTTCAACTCAACGCCGTTTTTGATCGCGACGATCTCTGCGAGCAAAGACAAGGCAATCTCCGCCGGCGAATGACTGCCGATGTGCAGACCGATCGGCCCATGCAATCGAGCAATCGCCTCTACCGACAAGCCTAGCTGAGCCAGATTCTCCCGGCGCTTCAAACTATTGACCCGCGAGCCGAGTGCGCCGACATAAAACGCCGGCGAATCCAGCGCGGTCAGTAAGGCCATGTCATCCAGACGCGGATCGTGGGTCAACGCGACAATCGCCGTACGCTCATCGGTCTGAATGTTCAACACCGCCTCATCCGGCATGCCCGCGACAAAACGACCGTGTTGCTCTTCCCAGCCATAGACGAACTCAGTGCGCGGATCGCAGATCAGCACTTCGAAATCCAGCAGCCGCGCCATGTCCGCGACGTAGCGTGACAATTGCCCGGCACCGATCAACAGCAAGCGCCAGCGCGGGCCGTAAATCGCGCGCAGAAGCTTGCCGTCGAACTCCAGAGCATCGGTTTTGCTCGCCGCTGTCAAAACCACTTCACCGGTTTCGATAGTCAGTTCGCGGGCGACGATTTCGTGGGCTTCACAACGCGCGAGCAGCTCGGCGACCCAATACGGATCGCCAACCCGCTCTTCGGTCAGGCGCAGCGTACCGCCGCAAGGCAAGCCAAACCGCGCCGCCTCTTCGCGGGTCACGCCGTAGGTGATCAGTTGCACCGGCGGCCCGTCGCTGGCAATCCGTCCATCGTGCAGGCGGGCGATCAAGTCATCCTCGACGCAGCCGCCCGACACCGAACCGATCACCACACCATCCTCGCGCAGGGCGAGCATCGCACCGGGTGCCCGGGGCGCGGTGCCCCAGGTTTGCACCACGCTGAACAACACCACCCGCTGCCCGGCGCGGCGCCATTCGAGCACGCTGCGCAGAACGTTGAGGTCGACACTGTCCATCAGGCGTCCGCCTTCTGCCAATCCTGCAGTTGATAACGCACGGGCAAGTTACGAATGCGCTTGCCCGTGGCAGCAAAAATCGCATTGCACAGTGCCGGCGCAATCGGCGGCACGCCCGGCTCACCGACACCGCCCAACGGTACATCGCCCGGCGGCGTCACCAGATGCACTGCGACCTCCTTCGGCGCCAGCGACATGCGCGCCACTTCGTACATATGGAAGTTGTCCTGCTGAACCTTGCCGTCCTTGAAGCTGATTTCACCCAGCACCGCGTTACCGAGGCCCATCACGCAGGCGCCTTCGAACTGCGAGCGAATCCGCTCAGGGTTGATCTGCGGCCCGCAATCCACGGCGATGTCAGCTTTGTGCACGATCAGCGTGCCATCGTCTTTAACCTCGACTTCGATCACCGCCGCCACATAGGTGACGAAGCTGTAATGCACCGCCAGCCCCAAGCCACGGCCCTTGGGTAATTTACGCCCCCAACCGGCGGCTTTGGCAGCGGTTTCCAGCACGGTGCGCATGCGCCCGGTATCGATCGGATAACGCTCTGGAGATTCGCCGTAATTCCACTCTTCGCTCAAGGTGCGCGGGTCAATCTGCCGATCCGGGCCGAGCAGTTTGATCTGGTACTTGAGCGGATCCTCACCGGCCTTGTGCGCCAGCTCATCGACGAAACTCTGGATGGCGAAACCATGAGGAATGTTCGACACCGAGCGATACCAGCCGACCCGCGTGTGCACGGTCGCTTCGGGGTTTTCCAGACGTACGTTGGGAATGGCGTAGGCCATGTTGGTGAAACCCATGCCCAGCTCGAACGCCGCTTCGTGGTTCATGCCCGGCGCGAACAGCGCGGTGATGCTCGGTGCCACGGTGCGATGCAACCAGCCGGACGGCATGCCGTCCTTGCCGATGCCTGCTTTCAAATATTCGGCGGACACGGTGTGGAAGTACGAGTTGTGGATGTCATCTTCACGCGTCCACTGCACCCGCACGGCTTTGCCGGGAAACTCCTTGGCGAGGATCGCCGCTTCAACGACGAAGTCCGGTTTCGACTTGCGCCCGAAACCGCCGCCAAGCAGCGTGACATTAAAGGTGACGTTGTCGAACGGCAGACCGAGACGCTCGGCAATGCGCTCGCGGGTGACTTGCGGCGCCTGACTCGGTGCCCAGGCTTCACAGACACCGTCCTTGTAACGAGCGATGGCGACCATTGGTTCCATCGGCGCCTGCGCCAGATGCGGCAAATAGTAAGACGCTTCGAGGGTGCTGGCAGCGCCGCTCAAAGCCTTGTCGATATCGCCGGTGTTGCGCACCACTTTGCCGGGTTTCAGCGAGGCGGCTTCCAGCTCCTTGCGATAGGCGATCGAGTCGTAACTGGCGTTGGGGCCGTCATCCCATTCGATTTTGAGCGCCTCGCGGCCCTTGATTGCAGCCCAAGTATTGCTGGCCACCACCGCCACGCCACCCAATGGCTGAAATTCCGAAGGCAGTGGACGGCCTTCAATCTGGAGCACTTTAAGCACTCCGGGGACTTTCAGTGCAGCGCTGTCATCCAGCGATTTGACCTTGCCGCCATACACCGCCGGACGGGCGATGGTCGCGTAAACCATGCCGTCGAAATGCACGTCGGCACCGTACACCGCGCGGCCGTTGACGATATCAACACCGTCGATGGCTTTGGTGCCTTCCTTGCCGATGTAGCGAAATTCCGACGGTTGCTTGAGTCGCAGGCTGTCACGCGCTGGCACCGCCAACGCACTCGCGGCGGCGGCCAGTTCGCCATAGCCCAGCTCACGGCCAGACGGCTTGTGAATGACTTTGTGCAACTGCGCGTGGCATTCGCCGACCGGCACTTTCCACTGCGTGGCCGCCGCTTGTTCAAGCATCGTCCGCGCTGCAGCACCGCAACGCCGCATCGGTTCGTACCAGTGACGCATGCTGCGCGAACCGTCGGTGTCCTGATTACCGAAGCGCACTTCATCGCCTGGCGCCTGCTGCACTTTGACCCTGGCCCAATCGGCGTCCAGTTCATCTGCAACCACCATGGTCAGACTGGTGCGCACGCCCTGCCCCATCTCCGAACGGTTGCAGACCACGGTGACCGTGCCGTCAGCGGCAATGCTCACGTAGACTTTCGGGTCATCGATCCAGCCGTTGGGCATGCCGTCAGCGCCGAATTTCTTTTCTTTCTCGTCGGCCAGCGCATCCTGCCAACCCCAACTCGCGGCCAGCACCAACGCGCCCGTCGCGCCGACGCCTTTGAGGAAACCGCGGCGACTGAGATTGCTCAGGGCGAAATCATTCGGAAGGCGACTCATGCTTTCGCCTCCTTCAAATGCGTGGAGGCTTGGCGGATCGCGGTTTTGATGCGGTTATAAGTGCCGCAGCGGCAGATGTTGCCGACCATGGCTTCTTCGATCTGCTCGTCGCTCGGGTTTGGATTGGTTTTGAGCAACGCGGTGGCCGACATGATTTGCCCGCCCTGACAGAAACCGCACTGCGCGACCGCCGTATCGAGCCAGGCTTGCTGGACGACTTGCCCGACCGGGTCTGCATGCAGGTTGTCGATGGTGGTGACGTTCTGCCCGATCACCGAGCCGATCGGCGTGATGCAACTGCGCGCCGGCAAACCATCGATATGAATGGTGCACGCGCCACACAGGCCCATGCCGCAGCCGAACTTGGTGCCGTTGTAACCGGCAACGTCGCGGATCGCCCAAAGCAGCGGCATGTCCTCCGTGACGTCGAGAGAATGATCCTGGCCATTGAGTTTCAGGGTAATCATGGGCACGCCCGCATATTTTTGGTGGTTATGGGGTCGAGCAATCTGCCGCCGTTGCATCGGCGGTGGTTCACGCAGATCGACTCAGGCTAATGAGGCTCTCTTGTGTCGACGCGAACGTCTGCACCGGGCCTTTGGTGGAGCAAATGACGGTTATCGTTAGCTCGCTAAGTTAACCCAACATTAACGAAAAAGCCCTGCTGAGACAGGGCTTTTCAGTGGCGAGCTTTTAGCTACAAGCTGCAAGTAAAAACAGAAGCTGGCTCACGCTCAAGATTGTAGCTTGCCGCTAGAGGCTTGAAGCTCGCCGCTGCTTCAATACCGATTGGGCTCCATTTCCAGGTCGACATTGAAACGTTCGGCAATGTCTTTCTGGATACGTTGCGCCAGATCGAGCAATTGCAGGCCGGTCGCCGCGCCGTAATTGACCAGCACCAGCGCCTGCAATTTATGCACGCCGGCATCGGCTTCACGGAAACCTTTCCAACCGGCGCGTTCGATCAGCCAGCCAGCAGCGAGCTTCATCTGCCCGTCCGGCTGCGCATAAGCCACCACATCTGGATGCTGCGCTTTGATCTGCGCGACGATGGCCGCCGACACCAGCGGGTTCTTGAAGAAACTGCCGGCATTGCCGAGCACCGCCGGATCCGGCAGTTTTTCGCTGCGGATGCTGCAAATCGCGCGACTGACGTCGGTCGGCGTCGGTTGTTCGATGCCCTGCTCGGTCAGGCGTTGACGCACAGGGCCGTATTCCAGATGCAGATGGGCGACGCGATCCAGATTGAAACGCACCCGCAGAATCAACCAACGCCCCGGCTGCTGTTTGAACAGGCTGTCGCGGTAGGCGAAGTTGCACTCTTCCAGGGTGAAATCGCGCAGCTCGCCGGTCTGACGATCCAGCGCGGTGAGCCCGGCGAACACATCTTTAATCTCGACGCCGTAAGCGCCAATGTTCTGCATCGGCGCAGCGCCAACGGTGCCAGGAATCAGGCTGAGGTTTTCCAGTCCGGAAAATCCTAGCGCCAGCGTGTGCTGCACGAACGGATGCCACGGTTCGCCCGCTTCCGCCTCGATCACCACACGGTTGCCGTCGTCGCTGATCACACGAATCCCGCGTGTAGCCATGCGCAGCACGAGCGCCGGAATATCTGCCGTGAGCAGCAAATTGCTGCCACCGCCGATCACCAGCAGCGGCACATCATGAGCGACGGCATAGGCCAGCGCTTCACGAACATCGCCATCGTTATGGGCTTCGGCAAACAATTGCGCGCGAACGTCCACGCCAAAACTGTTGAACGGTTTCAGGGAAACCTGCGATTGCACCTGCAAACTCATAACCGGCCCTTCACTTCGATCAGCAATTGGTCACAAGCCGCTTCAATCAGATCCAGCACCTGCTCGAACCCTTGATCGCCGTCGTAATACGGATCCGGCACCTCATCGACGAGCCCGGCATAACGGCGCAGGAACAGATCCAGTTCGGCGCGGCCGGTGGACGGTTGCAGGGCCTTGAGGTTGCGCAGGTTGCTGTTGTCCATCGCCAGAATCAGGTCGTAACTGGCGAAATCGGCGCGGCTGACTTGCTGCGCGCGTTGCGCCGACAAGTCATAACCGCGCACTTTGGCAGCGGCCTGGCTGCGTTTGTCCGGCGGATTGCCGACGTGCCAGTCACCGGTGCCGGCGGAGGCCACTTCAACCTGATCCGCCAGCCCTGCGGCGCGCAACTTGTGGCGCAACACGCCTTCAGCCGTGGGCGAACGGCAAATGTTGCCCAGGCACACAAACAGAACGCGCATCAGGCCCCCAGCAGGCGACGAACGCGCTCGAGGTCTTCGACGGTATCGACACCAGTCGGCGGCGCGATCAACGCGTCAGCAACATGAATACGCACGCCGTGCCACAGCGCACGCAGTTGCTCGAGGGATTCAGTGTTTTCCAGCCAGCACGGGCCCCAGCTCACGAAGTCCTGAAGGAACCCGGCGCGGTAGGCATAAATGCCGATATGGCGACGGTACGGCACACCTTCCGGCAGTTGCTCGCGGCTTTTGGCGAAGGCATCGCGTGCCCACGGCAAAGTCGCGCGGCTGAAGGTCAGCGCCAGACCGTTGATGTCGCTGACGACCTTGACCACGTTCGGGTTGAACAGGGTGTCCACGTCTTCGATCGGCTCGGCCAGGGTGGCCATGCGCGCTTCGGTGTGTGCGGCCAGGTTGGCAGCGACCTGATCGATCACGCTCGGCGGAATCAGCGGCTCGTCGCCCTGCACATTGACCACGATCGCATCGGGCTCAAGGCCCAGTTTCGCAGCGACTTCAGCCAGACGATCAGTGCCGGAATTGTGATCTTCACGGGTCAGCACCACTTCGGCGCCAAAGCCTTTGCAGGCCTCGACGATGCGCGGATCGTCAGTCGCAACGACCACGCGGCTCGCGCTGCTTTTGCTCGCCTGTTCCCAGACGTGCTGGATCATCGGCTTGCCGGCAATGTCCAGCAACGGTTTGCCGGGCAGGCGGGTCGAGGCGAAACGCGACGGGATGACAACGGTGAAGGCGGTGGTCATTTATCCAGACGCTCGTCGGTAGTCAGAGTGCGGGCTTCGCTTTCGAGCATCACCGGAATGCCGTCGCGGATCGGGTACGCCAGGCCGGCACCCTTGCTGATCAGTTCGGTCTTGTCGGCGCTGAGCTTGAGCGGGCCTTTGCAGATCGGGCACGCGAGGATGTCGAGCAATTTGGTGTCCATGAACTTTCCCTGATAAATGAGTTAAGGCAAAAGCCGATCGGGCAGCAGGCGCATCAGCTGTGTGTCGAACCAGGCCACGAAGGCCGGCGACGGCACGGCATCGACCGCCAGATACCACCAGTCGGCAGCAGCGAAGGCACGGCACTTCACCGCGTCCTTTTCGGTCATCACCAACGGCAATGACGGTGTGAAATTCAAGGCCTGCACGCTGTATTCAGCGTGGTCGGCAAATGCATGCGGGACTGCGCGCCAGTCTAGCGCTTCGAGGGTATTGAAGAAACGTTGCGGATTGCCGATCCCGGCGACTGCGTGGACGCTCTGACCCGGCGCAAAATGCTCGAGCGACTTGCGCTCGCCGCTACGCAGATTAACCAGCGCGGTCGGTTGCAGATGGAAAGCGAAACCGTCGTCGCGATCTTCGGTGGCACCGTTGAACAATACGCCGTCGACGCTTTGCAGACGTTCGATCGGCTCACGCAACGGCCCCGCCGGCAGGCAGCGTTTATTGCCGAGACCGCGAGCGGCATCAATCAACACCAGCTCCAGGTCTCGCGCCAGACGGTAATGCTGCATGCCATCGTCGGAGAGAATCAGATCCAGCGGTTCGCTGGCGAGCAAGGCTTTGACGGCGGCGCTGCGATCGGGGTCGATCATCAATGGCACGCCGGTGCGCTGGACGATCAGCAGTGGCTCGTCGCCAGCGATGTCAGCGGTCTGGTCGGCCTCGACGCGCCATGGCAATTGCGGCGGCTTCGCCCCGTAACCACGGCTAACCACACCAACCCGCAAACCGCTGCGCCGGCAGTGTTCGATCAACCAGAGGATCATCGGCGTTTTGCCGGTGCCGCCCACGGTGATGTTGCCGACCACGATCAATGGCACCGGCGGCTGATAAATTTCGCCCTGGCCATCGAGAAAACGCTGACGCTTGTTGACCACCACGCGGCGATACAACATTTCCAGCGGCCGCAGCAGCGTCAGGGCCGGGTGCCCCTGATACCACGCGGCGAGCAAGCGATCGGACAGGCTCATCAGGATTTGGGCGCCGCCTCGACCGTGGTCATGCGCAGATGGCTGAAACCGAGCTTGCCGGCCGCGTCCATGGCGGTGATCACGGATTGATGCTGAGTCTTGCCGTCAGCACTGATCGACAACGGCATATTGGTGTCACCGTTGGATTCTTTCTGCATCGCGTCCATCAATGTCGCCAGATCGTTCTTCGGCAGAATCTTGTTGTTCACCGAAAACACGCCCTCAGCGCTGATGGCCACGTCGATCTGCTTGAGCTGCTGATCTTCGGCGGGCGAGCCGCTGACGGCTTCCGGCAGATCAACGCGCAACTGGGTTTCGCGGGTAAACGTGGTGGTCACGACGAAAAACAGCAGCAGGATAAACACCACGTCGATCAGCGACGCGAGGTTGATGTCGATCGTTTCCCGTGGTTTGCGACGGAATTTCACGCGCGGCCCTCGGCCAGATCGACGTCACGGTCGCCCTGCACCACTTCAACCAGTTTGATTGCTTCCTGCTCCATGCCGACCACCAACTCGTCGATGCGGCGTTGCAGGAACCGATGGAAGAACACCGCCGGAATACCGACCATCAGGCCCGCCGCCGTGGTGATCAGCGCTTTCGAGATACCACCGGCCAATACCGAGGCGTTGGTGGTCATGCCGGAACCGGTGAAGGCACTGAAAATGTCGATCATGCCCAGCACCGTACCCAACAGGCCCAGCAACGGCGACATCGCAGCGATGGTGCCCAGCGCGTTGACGTAGCGTTCGAGCTCGTGGATGACGCGAGCAGCGGCCTCTTCGATGCACTCTTTCATGATCTCGCGACCATGCTTGGAGTTGGCCAGACCGGCGGCGAGGATTTCCCCCAGCGGCGAGTTGGCGCGCAATTCCTTGAGTTTTTCTTTATTGAGCTGTTTGTCCTTGATCCAGACCCAGACCTGGCCCAACAAATGCTCGGGGGTGACGCGACTGGCGCGCAGGGTCCACAGGCGCTCGGCGACAATCGCCATGGCCGCGATGGAACTCAGAATGATCGGCAACATCATCCAGCCGCCGGATTTGACCAATTCCCACACAGTGACAGTCCCCTCGAAAAAGTGCGCCACTTTACCATACCGATCCGCGATTAAGACCCGCCGCTCCGACGACCGTGATGTGCCATCCATGCTGGCACCGATCAACGGGCGAGCGCAGGCGGATCGCGCCAGAAACGCCGCTGTTGACGCATCGTCCACGGCGCTTTGAAGCGGCCCAGTTGCAGATGAATGGCGCCCTGCTCGGCGCTGTCGTAGATGCGCAGGCCTTGCTTGCGATAGCGCGCCAGCACGGTCGGGTGAGGATGGCCGAAGGCGTTGCCGTGGCCTCGGGAGATCAGCACGGCTTCGGGCTTCAGCGCGTTGAGCAGGGCCATGGATGATGAGCTACGACTGCCATGGTGCGGAGATTGCAGCCACTGCGTTGGCACCGCCAAAGGACTGCCGAGCAGAACGCGCTCGGCATGGACATCGATATCGCCGGTCAGCAGCAGGCGCTCGCCATTGGCTTCGATCTGCAATACACAGGAGCGCTGGTTACTGTCGCGGGCGTCCGACCACATCCACAGTTGAAAACGCACACCGTCCCACTGCCATTGCTCGCCACTTTCGCAAGCCTCAGCGCTCAATTCGGCAGGCAGGCCCGGCGGATCGCCGCTGAGTACCCGCGCGACCGTCATGCCCCGCGCAATCGCCAGCGCACCGCCGGCATGATCGGCGTCGGCGTGACTGAGCAGCATCACATCAAGATTGTCCACGCTGAGTTTGCGCAGGGCCGGCAGCACCACGCGTTCGCCGAGATCGAAATCGCCGAAGCGCGGGCCGGCGTCGTAGAGCAGCGTGTGATGCCGGGTTCGGATCAGGATCGCCAGGCCTTGGCCGACATCGAGCTGCCAGACATCGGCCAGTCCTTCGTCCAGTCGCTCACGCGGCGGCACCACCAGAATCAGCAACAACGGCCAGCCGAGCGGCCGCAGCGGCACCCCGCGTGGCAATAGCAACAGCACGGCGCCGAGACTGCCGAGAATCCACACCCAGAACGGTATCGACGGCGCAGTCCACGCAGGCCATTGCCCAGCAATCAGTGCCAGTGCGCGAAACAGCCAATCGATCAAACCTCCGGCCAGCCACAGCAGTCCTTCGCCGACATACGGCACCGGCAACAACACAGTGCCGAGCAGCGCCGGCGGCAACACCACCAGACTGATCCACGGCACCGCGAGCAAATTCGCCAGCGGCCCGCTGAGACTGATCGGCAGGTTCAGCGCCAGCAGCACCGGGCATAAACCGATGGCAATCAACCATTGCGCCCGCGTCCACGTTTGCCACCAGCGCCACGCACCCAAGCGGCCACCAAAGGTGAAAATCAACACCGCCACCGCCGCGAACGACAACCACAAACCCGGACGCAAACTGGCGAGCGGTTCCAGCAACAGAACGCCGTTGAACGCCAGCAGCAGCGGCCACCATGCACCCAGATGACGAAAGCGCAGGCGCCACAACAACACCAATCCGACCATCACGCAGGCGCGCTGCACCGGCACGTCGAAACCAGCGAGCAAGGCGTACCCCAGCGCCGCCGCGAACGCCAATCCGCAGGCCCACGGCAACCATGGCCAGCGCAATGGCCACAGTCCAAAACGCGCGAGCCCGGCGACCAGCAGGTACATAACCGCCGCCAGCAAACCGATGTGCTGCCCGGAAATCACCAGCAAATGCACGGTGCCGGTGTCCTGCAAAATCTGCCAATCCTCACGGCTGAGCCCCGAACCGTCGCCCAGCACCAGCGCCGCCAATGCTCCGGCGCGACCTTGCGCGTCCACTGCCAGCAAGCGCTGACGAATGCTGTCGCGCCAGGCCCAGCGTGCTTCACTCAGGCGCTGGCCATCCTTGATTGTGCCGGTCGCGCCGACACGTTGCGCGAGCAGCCACGCCTCGTGATCGAACGCATCCGGATTGAGCAAACCAACTGGACGCTTGAGTTTGACCGCCAATCGCCAACGCTCGCCGCTGTTGACCGGCGGCCCGGCGTACCAGGCCAGACGCAGCAGCGACGGCAGTTTTTCGTGACGCGAGTGCGCATCGGCCAGTTCGAAGCGCACCACGCCGTCCGCATTTTGCGGCAAGCCAACCACCCGCCCTTCGAGCCAACGGGTTTCACCGTCGAGATGCGCGGGCAATCGATCATTCAGCGCCCATTGCGCGCTGACACAAGCCCAGGTAAAGCCAAACAATAAAAACGCCAATGGATAGGTGCGAAACGGCAGCAGCATCAAACCCACCACCGGTAACACCAGCATCAACCCGACCGGCGGTAATGCCGGTAAAAACATCGGGGCCAGCAGACCGACTGCCAGCGCCATCATCCCTGTGCGCATAAGCCCGTCCTTGAGAGTCCCGTTCTTAGGCATAGCGGGTGTTGCGCACTCGCGCCGTCAACAATTGTCACAAAGTCTGAATGGGCGGTTCATCGAATCCAGACATACTTGCCGCCTTAACCGACCGAGAAGCCTTATGCCCCGGCGCTTATTCAAACGTTACATGCCCGACCCGACGAGCATCAGGGAACACAAATCCTTACGCTTTCTCGGCAAGTTGCTGCATGACCCGAACCTCTGGCACCTCAATCGCCACTCGGTCGCGCGGGCGATGGCGGTCGGATTGTTTGCCGCTTTCCTGCCGATACCGGCGCAGATGCTGGTGGCTGCTGCGCTTGCCGTCATGGTGCGCGGCAATATGCCGATTGCGGTGAGTCTGGTCTGGCTGACCAATCCGATCACCATGCCGGCGGTGTTTTTCTGCACCTATCAAGCCGGGGCGTGGCTGATGGATGTGCCCGCCCGGCATCTGCCCGATGAGCTGACCTGGGAATGGATCAGCGGTGAGTTGTCGACGTTGTGGCAGCCGTTTTTGCTGGGATCGGTGGTGGTGGGGCTGGTGCTCGGTGCCCTCGCCTACTTTCTGGTGATGATGTATTGGCGCTGGTGGGTGGCGCGGCAGTGGGCGCGGCGCAAGAAAAGTCGCAAATCCTGAATGCAAAACGGCCTCCGCGATGGGAGGCCGTTTTTGTTTTGTGTTATCTGGACTGACGCCTTCGCGAGCAAGCCCGCTCCCACATGGGGTCTGCGTCGTAACAGAGATCCAGTGTGGGAGCGGGCTTGCTCGCGAAGCGGTAGACGCGGTCTCGGATCAGGTACGCATCCCGCGTCCACTCACCAGCAACCGCGCACAACCGAGGTACAGCACCACCGTCGCCACCAGCATGAAGGTGATGGCGATGCCGATCTTTATGTCGGACACACCGAGAATGCCGTAACGGAAGGCGTTGACCATGTGCAGCACCGGGTTGGCCAGCGATACGGTCTGCCAGAACGGCGGCAGCAAGGTGATCGAGTAGAACACGCCGCCCAGGTAGGTCAGCGGCGTCAGCACGAACGTCGGAATGATCGAAATATCATCGAAGTTGCGCGCGAATACAGCGTTGATAAAGCCCAGCAGCGAGAAAATCGTCGCCGTCAGTACCACCACCAAAATCGTCACGCCGAGGTGATGCACCTGCAAATCGGTGAAGAACATCGACAGAATCGTCACGATCACGCCGACCATCAAGCCGCGCAGCACGCCGCCGCAGGTATAGCCGATCAGGATCGTGTGCGGCGACACCGGCGACACCATCAGTTCTTCAATGGAGCGCTGGAACTTGCTGCCAAAGAAACTCGACACCACGTTGCCGTAGGAGTTGGTGATCACCGACATCATGATCAGCCCCGGCACGATGTACTGCATGTAGGTGAAGCCACCCATGTCGCCGATCTGTCGACCGATCAGGTTACCGAAGATCACAAAGTACAAAACCATGGTGATCGCCGGCGGCAGCAGGGTCTGCGGCCAGATCCGCGTGAAGCGTCGGACCTCGCGATAAACGATGGTGTTGAGGGCGACGAGGTTGGGACGTAACTCGGAACTCATACCGCCACCTTCGACAGATTTTTCTCCACCAGGGACACGAACAGCTCCTCAAGGCGATTGGTTTTGTTGCGCAGGCTCAGCACTTCGATGTTCTGCTGCGCCAATTGAGTGAACAACGCCGTAATGCCCATGGATTTGTCGACCTGGACTTCCAGGGTATGACTGTCGATCAACCGCGCCGGATAGCCGAGCAATTGCGGCGTGACGCTCAAGTCGTTTTTCAGATCGAGCAAGAAGGTTTCCACGTGCAACTGGCCCAGCAGCTGTTTCATGCTGGTGTTCTCGACGATGGTGCCGTGGTCGATAATGCCGATGTTGCGGCACAGCTGCTCAGCCTCCTCCAGATAATGCGTGGTGAGGATGATGGTGATGCCTTTCTGGTTCAGTTCGGTGAGGAACGTCCACATCGAGCGGCGCAACTCGATGTCGACGCCTGCGGTCGGTTCATCGAGGATCAGCAGACGCGGTTCGTGCACCAGCGCGCGGGCGATCATCAAACGGCGCTTCATGCCGCCGGACAGCGAACGCGACGGCACATCGCGCTTGTCCCACAAGCCCAGTTGCGTCAGGTACTGCTCGGCGCGTTCCTTGGCGATCTTCGCCGGAATGCCGTAGTAACCGGCCTGAGTGACGACGATGTCGAAGGTCTTCTCAAACTGATTGAAGTTGAATTCCTGCGGCACCACGCCGATCGAGCGCTTGAGCTGCGCAGGATTCTTGTCGAGGTCATGTCCGAAGATATTCACGCTGCCGCTGGTCTTGTTGACCAGGGTCGAGAGAATGCCGATGGTCGTGGATTTGCCGGCACCGTTGGGGCCGAGCAAGGCGAAAAAGTCACCTTCGGCGACGTCCAGATCGATACCACTCAAGGCCTGGAACCCGTTGCCGTAGGTTTTGGTTAGCTGCCGGATGGACAGAGCGGAACTCATATCTGATTTACGCACCATTGAAGGGAAAAAGGAGACGGCGGCGAAGGATCGAACCGCAGCGCAAGTGCGCAATGGTGCTTGCCGCCGCCGTACAAGTACAGTCAAGTGTGTCGATAGTAGGTATTAAGTCAACGCGGTCATGACTGCTTTTTTGTAGGCCGGACGCTGCTTCAGGCGCTCATACCAGGCTTGCAGATGCGGTTGCGGGGCGCGTTCGATGGGCATTTCGAACCAGGCATAAATGAAACTGCCCAGTGGAATATCGCCCATGCCGATGTCTTTTCCGGACAGGTACGGTTGGCTGACCAGCGCCTCGTCGGCCATGCTCAGCAACTCGCTGCATTCCTTGATCGCGGCGTTGATCGCAGGCCAGTCCTGCTTGTCCGCCGGGGTGCGCAAGACGCCCCAGAACACCGTGCGGAACGGCCCGGCAAAACTCGAGGTCGTCCAGTCCATCCACTTGTCTGCGAGGGCGCGGGCTTGCGGATCGGCCGAATACCAAGTGCTGTTCGGCGCATGTTTGCCCAGCAGATAGCGCACGATGGCGTTGGATTCCCACAGCACGAAACCGTCGTCTTCGATCACCGGCACGCGACCGTTCGGGTTCATCGCCCGGTACTCCGGCGTGTCGACCACACCGAACGCGCCCCCGGCATCGATCGCCTCGTAAGCCAGACCGAGTTCCTCGGCAGCCCACAATGGCTTCCTGACATTCGATGAGTTTTTCCGTCCCCAGATCTTCAGCATGACCGCCTCTTTTCAAATGAGTGGGCGGCCAGCATACGCCGGATCAGACGCGGCTTACATCGTTGTGCATGTCGCCCAACAGTTGTGGCTGCTGATCGCCGAACAGGTGCGGATAGCATTTTTCCAGGTGTTCGAAGAAGAAGGTTTCCGGCACATCGGTGAACTGGCCGTGATCGACCAGGTACTCCATCAACTGCGCGCCATCACGGTTGTACGGGTGGAAAACACTGTCGGTGATGCCGTCGAACTCCAGCGGCGCGACGTTGAACAGTTCGCAGAGTTTCTGGTTGAACGCCGGTGTGGCCTTTACCCAACGATCGTTGAGGAAAAACTCGGTGTAGCCGTGCATGGCGAACATGTCGCTTTTCAGCAATTCGAGCAGACGTGGCGTCGATAAATGATTCTTCACGTCTGCCAGACCGATCCGCGCGGGGATCCCGCAATGCCGCGCGCAACCGGCGAGCAGCGTGGCTTTGGGCACGCAATAACTCTCCCCCGCCGCCAATGCATAGCTGCCACGCAGGGTTTGCGGATCACGGCTGAAGGTGTAAGGGTTGTAGCGCACCGCTTCGCGCACGGCGTAATAAAGATTGATCGCCTGCTCGACCGGGTCGCGGCTGGCACCCCGGTGTCGTTCAGCGAACTCCACCACCGCCGGGTGGTCACTATCGGTGAAGCGGCCGGGACTCAGATATTCGTGCATGACGACAATCTCCTTGATGAAACTGGAGTCTAGCGACAGCTCAAGCACAGAGATAACGACGTTTCGGCCAAACTTGGACGCAAAGACGCGGGATCACCGAACGATTTCCCACACGTGTTGCCCACCGAACCTACGAACACCATCCGGGGTTTCCCACGATTTCAATCACCTTGGTCTGACCACCCGGTTTTGCAGATGCGGTCTAAGCTCTGGAGGGTCGATTTGCCTTGGTTCACGGAGGACTGAAATATGCTGTTGTGGATATTGGTTTTGATTGTCGGCGTGGCGTATATCGCCCACCGGCGTATCGCCCCGCTGCCCGCGTTGGGCATCGTTGCCGTCTACTTATTGGCAATGGGCATTTTCAGTCACGCATCGGGCTGGCTGCTGCTGGTGTTCTGGGTGCTGCTGGCGGTGGTCGCCGCGCCGTTGCTGCTGCCTGACCTGCGCCGCAAACATTTCACCGCGCCGCTGTTCAACTGGTTCCAGAAAACCCTGCCGCCGATGTCGCAGACCGAGCGCGACGCGATCGATGCCGGCACCGTGTGGTGGGATGGTGAGCTGTTCAGCGGCCGTCCGGACTGGGACAAACTGCTGGCCTATCCCAAGGTGCAACTGACCGAAGAAGAACAAGCCTTCATCGATGGCCCGACCGAAGAGCTGTGTGCGATGGTCACTGACTGGCAGATCGGCCAGTCGATGGACTTGCCGCCGGAAGCCTGGACGCACATCAAGGAACACGGCTTTTTTGCCCTGATCATTCCGAAAGAATTTGGCGGTAAAGGCTTCTCGGCTTACGCCCACTCGCAAGTGGCGATGAAACTCGCGACCCGCAGCGGCGACCTCGCCTCCACCGTGATGGTGCCCAACTCTCTCGGCCCGGCCGAACTGTTGCTGCATTACGGCACCGACGAACAACGCAATCACTACCTGCCACGCCTGGCCCGTGGCGACGACATTCCATGCTTCGCCCTCACCGGCCCGCTCGCCGGTTCCGATGCCGGCGCAATGCCCGACACCGGGATTATCTGCAAAGGTCAGTGGGAAGGTCAGGAAGTCATTGGTCTGCGCCTGAACTGGGAAAAACGCTACATCACCCTCGGGCCGGTGGCGACACTGCTTGGCCTCGCATTCAAAGCCTATGACCCAGAGCACTTGCTCGGCGACAAGGAAGACCTCGGCATCAGCCTGGCGCTGATTCCGACCGACACCGACGGCGTCGAAATCGGCCGTCGTCACCTGCCACTGGGCGCGGCGTTCATGAACGGCCCGAACTCGGGCAAAGACGTGTTCATCCCGCTGGACTTCCTTATCGGCGGTCAGGAGATGCTCGGCAAAGGCTGGATGATGCTGATGAACTGCCTGTCGGTCGGCCGTTCGATCTCTTTGCCAGCGGTGGGTACCGGTGCGGCGAAATTCACCAGTCTGGTCACCGGCCAGTACGCGCAGATTCGTGAGCAGTTCAACGTGCCGCTGTCGGCGTTCGAAGGTATTCAGGAAGCGATGGCGCGCATCGGCGGTAACGCGTGGATGATGGACGCGGCGCGGATGCTCACCGCCAACGCGGTGGATTTGGGTGAGAAACCGTCGGTGCTGTCGGCGATCCTCAAGTACCACCTCACCGAACGCGGCCGCGAATGCATCAGCCACGCCATGGATGTCCACGGCGGCAAGGCGATTATCATGGGCCCGAACAACTACCTTGGGCGCAGCTGGAACGGTGCGCCGATCTTCATCACCGTGGAAGGCGCGAACATCCTGTCGCGCAACCTGATGATCTTCGGTCAGGGCGCGATTCGCTGCCATCCGTTCGTGCTCAAGGAAATGGCCCTCGCTGGCCGCGAGGACAAGGATCAGGCGCTGAAAGAGTTCGACGGCCTGCTGCTCAAGCACATCGGTTTTGCCGTGAGCAACGCCGCCAGCACACTGGTGCTGAACCTTGGTTTCGGCCACTTCGAACATGCGCCGGGCGACAAGATCAGCCAAGGCTATTTCCGCGCGCTTAACCGTCAGGCAGCCGCGTTCGCGATGCTTGCCGACTTCAGCATGATGCTGCTCGGCGGTGAGCTGAAACGCCGCGAGCGTCTGTCGGCGCGACTGGGCGATGTGTTGAGCAACTTGTATCTGGCTTCGGCTGCGCTCAAGCGTTATCACGATCTGGATTCGCCGGCGTACATGGAGCCGCTGTTCCGCTGGGCGATGGAAGAAAGCCTCGGCCAGGCGGAGCGGGCCATGGATGAGTTGCTGCGCAACTTCCCGAACAAAGTCTTCGGTTGCCTGCTGCGCGTCATCGTCTTCCCGTTTGGCCGTCGTCACAAAGGCCCGTCGGACAAACTTGGTGCCGAAGTGGCTGGCGTGATTGGTCGGGCGAAAGGCGATCCGGCGCTGGAAGAATTGCTTGCCGGCTGCTACCGCCCGCAATCGCCGGACGATGCGGTCGGTGCGCTGCAACACGCCAGCGATCTGCTGACGGCTGCGCAACCGCTGCATAAAAAGCTGCATGCGTCGCTGAAAAGCGGCCAGGTCAAACCGGTCGCCGGCGAACACGCGATCGACGCGGCACTGGAGGCCGGCGTACTGCAAGCGGTGGAAGCGCAGAGCCTGCGTGATGCCGAAGCGGCGCGACGCAAGGTGATCGATGTCGATGATTTCGACAAAGAGGAGCTGAAACAGGCAGAGGGCAAAGTCCGCTGATCCTGAGACCCATGTCCAAGCGGGCGCAGGAGCTTTATACTCCCGCGCCCGTTTTGCTCTTGAGGACTTATCTCGTGTCCAACGTCGTTGCCGATCATCTTGTGTTGCTCGACCACCTGCGCAGTATCCTGGTCGCCGTAGGTGAGGCCGAACAGGTTCCCGAAGAAAGCCATGCCTTGTTTCTGGAGCGTTTTGACGAACTGCTCGCTTCGTTGCCGATCGATCCGATCGAAAGCCAATACCTGGGCCAGGACATCCTGACTCAAGTGATTAGCCGTTATCCGCAAATAGCTCACCTGATTCCGCGGGATCTGCTGTGGTTCTTCGCCGGTGACTGCCTGCATTACTTGGCCGATGAAGAAATCGACTTGTATCAGGCGCTGGAAGAACGTCGTTTCGAAGCTGAACAGAACGACGAACCGTTCGACTGGAATCAGGAAAAGCAGTTGCTGGCGATGTCTGCTCAGGACAGCAAGCACTGATCAAATAGATTGGTTGAAGATCAAAAGATCGCAGCCTTCGGCAGCTCCTACAGGGAACTGCTGAAGGCTGCGATTATTTGCTTTTGCGTTAAAGCAATCCCTCACTTTCAGGCAGTTCATACGCCATCGCGGCGTTACTCGCATTGCCTACCTTCCCCGGCTTGCTCAGGGTCGGTTCCTTCTCCAGACACTCCACCAGAAAATCGATAAGCACCCGCAGCTTCGGCGGCAGATACCGCGTCGGCGAATGCAGTAACCACAGCCCACCGTGATACGAAGCCAGGAACGTCCAGTCCGGCAACACCTGCACCACCAACTTCTGCTCCAACGCATAACGCGCAGTGAAGTACGGCAGGCTGCCAATGCCGATGTGCTGCAACACTGCGCCCAGTCGCACGCCAGTGTGATTGGCGGCATAGCGACCGCGCACCCCGACCGTCACCGCTTTGCTGCCCTTCTTGAATTTCCAGCGCGCATCGCTCGGGGTTTCGCCCAGATAAATACAACTGTGATTGAGCAAGTCATGCGGATGCGTGGGTGTGCCGTGCTCGGCGAGGTATTGTGGCGTGGCGCAGAGCATATGGTCGATGGTCAGCAATTGCCTTCCGACCAACCCCGCCGGCGGCCGATCGGTGATGCGGATGGCCAAATCAACATGATCGTCGATCAGATCGACCTGCCGATCTTCCAGCAATAACTCGACATCGACTTTGGGATAGCGCCGCAGAAACTCCGGCATGTGCGGATGAATCACGAAGCGCCCCACCGCTTTCGGCACGCTGACGCGCACCAACCCTTCCGCTTCGTGGGTGAACTGGCCGCTGATTTCCATCACCGACTTGGCCGCGCTGACCATCTCCTGACAGCGCTTGAACACTTCTTCGCCGCCATCGCTCAGGCGCAGTTTGCGCGTGGTGCGCTGCAACAAGCGCGTGGCCAGGGCTTTCTCCAACCGCGAGATGCTGCGACTGACCGCCGACGGCGAAGAGCCCAGTTGGCGAGCCGCTTCAGAAAAGCTGCCGGTCTCCACGACCTTGACGAAAATCGCCATTTCACCGAGCAGCGGTAGCGGCAGATTGATGCTCACAGCGCACAAGTCCTTTGATGTTTGGATGGATTATCACGTTATTGCACGATTCATATAATAAAAACAGAACTTTAATAAGGCCTGAAACATGACGCTTCGCCTGTTTTTCCACAGTGATGACCTCAAGGCCAACGTGGAAGTCCTCGACTGCACACCCCACGAAAACGAATATGCGGTGGTGCTCCGTGCCACCCTGTTTCACCCGCAGGGCGGTGGTCAGCCTTGCGATACCGGCTGGATCGGCGAAAGCCAGGTGCTGCGCGTGGTGCAGGAGCCAGAGCGCATCGTGCATTTCGTTGATCGCCCGGTACCGCTCGGCATGACCTGTATCCGCGTCGACGAAGATCGCCGTCGCTTCAACACACGCATGCATTCGGCCGGTCACCTGATCGGCCATTTCATTCAAGCCATGGGCTGGACACCGATCAAGGCGCATCACTGGCCGGACGAAGGCCGAGTGCAATTCAAACCGAGCGATGTCGCTCAGGAAGTCGATGCCGAGACCGTTCAATACGGCGTCGGCCAGTGGATCGAACATGATCTGCCACGCCTCACCTCGCTGCGCGAAGGCGCGCGGGAAATCAGTTTCGGTGAGCTGCCAGCCTACGGCTGCGGCGGCACCCATGTACGTAGCCTGAAGGATCTGGGCACAGTCACGATCGCGTCCCTCTCGCAGAAGAAGGGCACGCTGTCCGTCCACTACAGCGTGGATTGAGCATTTCGGGCGCTGCCGCCACGCAGCGCCCGACGCCGTGGAACCGCACTCGCCGGTTCCGTTGACTATCGATAGATGGACCTAAAATAAAATGATGCTAGACGTCGAGCGTCTCGATGAGACGTGCATAAAAAAACTGGCCAACGAAGAAGTCCTCGCCATCCGCGTCAAAGGCTTTTTGCCCAAGCCGCTGGCGATCGAAATTGGCGACAAGATTCTCGCCCCGGGCTATGAGGGCTACATCAACGCGCCGAGTATCGGCCGAATCGGCATGGCGTTTTACGAGGCAGAAAATCAGCCGATGCTGATCGAGGACTACTTCGAACTCGCCACCCGCAACATCGCCGAACTACGCCATCGCTGCGCGCCCTACTCCTCGCCGGTCGACACCTTGCGCTGCATGCTCGACGAATCCTGGCCGGCCGGTGCGCATCTGGAAAACCTTTACGGACGCAAAATGTACGTCGGCCTGTCGCGCGTGGTGAAGCCCGGCGTGTGCTTTCTCGCCCACCACGACATTTTCGCCAAGGACGCCCCGGACAGTTTTCAGGCGCGCAGCCTCGATGCGCAATTTGCCTGCAACGTATACCTGAACATGCCCACCGAGGGCGGCGCATTGCAGATGTGGGACGACGACATCACGCCGGATCAGTTCGACGAAATGCGCGGCGACAGCTACGGCATCGACCCGGCGCTGTTAGGCCACCCAGCCCTTGAGGTACGCCCCGAACCCGGCGATTTCATCATGTTCAATTCGCGCTGCATGCACTCGGTGACCCCGGGCGTGGCCGATCCGCGTTTGAGCCTTTCCTTCTTTGTCGGCTATCGCGGCAATGCTTCACCCCTGACTTTCTGGAGCTGAGATGTATTCGAATTACCTGGGCGAGTTTCTGGCGCTGGCCACCATTCACTTCCTTGCCGTGGTCGCTCCCGGCCCTGATTTCGCGGTGACCATCCGCCAGAGCGTGCGCTTCGGGCGACTGGTGGGAATCTGCACAGCGCTGGGCATCGGTGCGGGGATTTCCGTGCACGTTTTGTACACGTTGCTTGGGGTCGGCGCGCTGATGCACACCACGCCGTGGTTGCTGACCGTGGCCAAAGTGGTTGGCGGTGCTTACATTTTGTACCTCGGTGTCAGCCTGATTCGGAGCAAACCGAAGACAGCGCTGGAAGGGGAAAAAGCGGCCGAGGAACCACTGGTGGAACAGTCTTTGTTCAAAGCGTTCAGCACCGGTTTTCTGACCAATGCGACCAATCCCAAAGCAACCCTGTTTTTCCTGGCGATCTTCACCACGATCATCAGCGCCAGCACGCCCCTGCAAATCCAGGCCTTCTATGGTTTGTGGATGTGTTTTGTAAACGCGCTGTGGTTTGTCATCGTCGCGCTGTTCTTCTCCAGCAACAAAGTGCGCGTACTGTTTATGCGCATGGGGCACTGGTTCGAACGCAGCATGGGGGTGATTTTGATTCTGTTCGCCGGGCGCTTGATGCTCTCCATGTAATGCAAAAAAAGTCCCGGCGATGCCTACCGGGACTTTTTCATTTGTGCGCCTCTTTTGCAGTTCTGTGCGACACATCCCGTTTAGAGCCTCCCACGGCAGGTGCTTGCAGTGTTAGTTTGCGAAATGTTTCTGACACACCCGTCGGCAACATCTCATTAACCGCCTGCAAAGGAATGCCTCCGTAATGGACTTTTCCCTCAAGCAACTGGCCGCCGCTACCCTGATGCTGGCCAGCCTCGCCTCGTTCACCACTGCCGCTCAAGCCAACATCACCCCAGAGCAGAGCGCGGTCATCCTGAAATCCTTCGACGCCAAAACCGTCACGGATTTTCGCGAGTTTCTGGGCAGTCTGGCCAAAAGCGACATCGCTAAAACCGACAACCTCGGCCCGGCCATCAGCGCTTTCCTCGACAACAAAACCCTGAACGCTGAGCAGCAGAACGAGATTCATCGTCTGCTAGGCATCTATACGCGCGTGAAGTACGGCAAAGCCGCGCTGGAAACCCTGCGCGAACTGGTCGAGATTCCGACCTTCCAGAAGGAAGGTGTGGCACAGCACGACAACCCTGAGTTCATCAAGATCGCCGCCAAAATCAAGAGCCTGGCCGAGTCTTTCAACCTGAATTTCCGCAACGTCGATAACCGCGTTTACGAGATTTCGCTGGAAGGCCAGGGCGATGAAGTCGTCGGCATTCACGCGCACGCCGACGTGGTGCCGGTCACTCCGGAAAACTGGGTGCTCAAGGACGGCACCAAACTCGATCCGTTCAAAGTCACGCTGATCGGCGATCGCATGTACGGTCGCGGCACCGAGGATGACAAGAACGGCATCGTCGTCGCCATGTACGCGATGAAAGTCATCAAAGAAGAAAAGCTGCCACTGGCACGCAACTTCAAGCTGTTGGTCGACACCACCGAAGAGACCACCGGCGACGCGATCCCTTACTACTTCGAACACAACCCGACGCCGGCCTACAACATGGCGCTGGATGGCGGTTACCCGGTGGTAATTGCCGAGAAAGGTTACGGCACCGTGATGGCCAACTTCGCCAAGCGCAAAGCTGAAGGCAAAGGCGCCGAAATCACTTCGATGACCGGCGGCCTGGCGACCAACCAGATTCCATCGGCCTCCGTCGTGACGTTGGTGACGGACAAACCTGCCGAACTGGCGGCGAGTCTGCAAAAGGCCGGCAATGAGTTCGCCAAAAACAACGGCGGCAACTTCGAAGTGACGGCCAAGGTTGACGGCAAAGACGTCAAACTGACGGTGACCGGTGTTTCTGCGCACTCCTCCGAGCCAGAGTCCGGCGTGAACCCGGTGGCGCGCATGTTGGTGTTCATCAATAGCCTGAACGGCAAAGTCGCCCTCAAGCACAACCAGTTCACCGACGCCGCGCGTTATGCCGCTGACAACTGGGGCCTGGATTACTTGGGCAACACCTTGAAGGTCGGTTTCGCCGACAGTTTCATGGGCCCGCTGACCACTTCTTTGACCTACGTTGGTGAGAACGACAAAGCCTTCAAACTGGCAGTCAATCTGCGCGTGCCGAAGGGTAAATCGCCAGAAAAACTCAAGGCTGAAATCGCTGACAAGCTGAGCGCGTGGACGAAGAAAACCCACGTCGCCGTGACGTTCGATTACTCGATCGCCGAACCGATGTACCGCAATCCGGAAGGCGAATGGGTCAAGGCATTGCTGGCAGTGTCGACGGAAAACCTTGGCATGAAGCACGAGTTCGGCACCTCTGCCGGCGCGACGTCGGTGCATGAATTGCCGAATGGCGTGCAGTTTGGTCTGGCGCGTCCCGAGGTGAAATACACCGGGCACACCGATGGCGAATTCAAGACTGTTGACCAGTTCTTGCTGGATCTGCAGATCGTCACCGAAATGATGGGGCGCATCGGGCAATTGCCGAAGCTCTGACGGAAACAAAAAAAGGACCGTAAAGGTCCTTTTTTTTGGGCCGCGACAAATCGCGCACAAACAAAAACGCCGATCATCACTGATCGGCGTTTTTGTTGAATATGGAGCGGGAAACGAGACTCGAACTCGCGACCCCGACCTTGGCAAGGTCGTGCTCTACCAACTGAGCTATTCCCGCAATGGCGTCCCCTAGGGGACTCGACCCCCTGTTACCGCCGTGAAAGGGCGGTGTCCTAGGCCACTAGACGAAGGGGACACAGGCTACAACTTTCACTAATAAAAACGCCGCTCACTGAGCGGCGTTTCTAGAATTTGGAGCGGGAAACGAGACTCGAACTCGCGACCCCGACCTTGGCAAGGTCGTGCTCTACCAACTGAGCTATTCCCGCAAATGGCGTCCCCTAGGGGACTCGAACCCCTGTTACCGCCGTGAAAGGGCGGTGTCCTAGGCCACTAGACGAAGGGGACACGCTACCCGGAACACATGGTGTGTGTTTCGGTGTCCAGATCCGCATCCGAAGACTTGGTTCTGGTTTCACTCAGCACCGCCCGAAAGCACTGCTGTTTAAAAATGGAGCGGGAAACGAGACTCGAACTCGCGACCCCGACCTTGGCAAGGTCGTGCTCTACCAACTGAGCTATTCCCGCAATGGCGTCCCCTAGGGGACTCGAACCCCTGTTACCGCCGTGAAAGGGCGGTGTCCTAGGCCACTAGACGAAGGGGACACGCTACAACTTCACTCCCTACCGCGTTTCGCTGTGTGCTTTACGCTGTAAGTGGCGCGCATTCTATGGATGGATTAAGGGGTCGTCAACCCCTTGATATAAATTTATTTAAATCAATGACTTCGACCTGCTTTACCAAGTCAATCAGGCTTTTCCGTCGCCCGACGATTGACGCCTATATTCCGCCACTCGCCAAGGCGTTATAGTCCACCGCACAGTGATGGCCATATGCGCTTACCGCGCCAGCATTTATCTAAGCAGTGCGTGGCCGATATAGACAGAAGCTACCGATCCAACGTGTCGAGCAGCGGCAGCCAGCTGAATGCCGAGCCACTGAACTCGCAAGTGAACCCTATAAAGAGGTCTTACCGGTGACACCACTCATGATCACCCTGCTAGTCGTAGCCGGGATCGCAATTCTGATCGCCATTGGCTACATGAACCATGTGGTGGAAAACAACAAACTGGAGAAGGCCCGCACCAAGGTCGAACTCAACGACCGCCTGCGCCGTTGCGGCGAACTGACCGAGACCTTTCCCGGCCAGTTCATGACCCCTGCGCTGAAACTGTTGCTGACCCGACTGGAACTCAACGTCTGCCAGCGCCTGCTCAACCTGGAAAAAACCAGTGCCACCACCAAAGCGCGCATCAGCGAACTCAGCGCACTGGTCGCCCAGGGCGAATCGATCCCGGTCAACAACCCGCCGGCACCGATCCTGACCGAAGCCAAAGCCAAAGACGTGCGCTTCCTGCTTGAAGCCCTGCACGGCCAAATCACCCGCGCCGCCCACGACGGCTTCCTGCCACCGAACGAAGCCAAACAGTGGATCCGCGAAGTCCGCCACATCCTCGTACTGCTGCACATCGAATTCTTCAACAACCTCGGCCAACAATCCCTGCAACAAAACCAACCCGGCCAAGCCCGCCTCGCCTTCGAGCGCGGCGTGCAATACCTGCGCAAACAACAAGACCCGCAGGCCTACGCCGAACAACTGCAATACCTGGAAAAACTGCTCGCCCGCGCCAACGCCCAGGTCATGGACAAAATTGCACCCGTGGAAGGTGAAGAGAACCAACTGACCACAGGTTTGAAAGATGTAGAGGCGGATGCGGACTGGAAGAAGAAAGTGATTTACGACTGATTGAAGAAGTAGCGAGAGAAGCCACCGGGAGGTGGCTTTTTTGTGGGTGATGGATGGGGATTGGGTGGTGGGAAATCGCCATCGCTAGCAGGCTAGCTTTCACAGTTGGATGGTGTTGGATCAGACAGAGCATGGTTGACTGTCAGGCCGCCTTCGCGAGCAAGCTCTGCTCCTACAAAATCAAAAGCAAGATCAAAAGATCGCAGCCTTCGGCAGCTCCTACACAGGATGAGCGCAAGCTCGGCTGCAGCTTTTGATCTTGCCGTGCTGGCCCCTTCGGAAGGCTGAGTGGAGGGGTTTATCCGGGGGTAGGAGCGCAGCGACGTTTGGCGCAGCCAAACACATCGAGAGGAGGTGCAGCGAAGCAAACCGGAGGCGATGCCCCCGGATGAATCCCGTAACGAAGGAACCCCGAGCCCCAGCGAGCGGGCCGAACGGCGGGGCCCAGACTTTTGCTTCCTTTGGGGCGTCTGCCAAAGGGAGTCGCTGTAAGAGCGAAACCGCCAGCCGCAACCCCCGAAGAACCGGATATACACCCAAAACCCCAAGAACATGGTCGGCCCAAAGGCCGCCAAGCCACACCAAAAGCGTCAAAGCCGAAAATGCCCAACCATCCCCCGCAACCCAACCCCCAACTGCGCCAGCTCCACACTAGAAGCCGCATTCCCCCGCATAGCCAACGAAGACTGATCCGCACTCGCACGAATACTCGTCACACTGCGATTAATCTCCTCCGCCACCGAACTCTGCTCCTCCGCCGCCGCCGCAATCTGCTGATTCATCTGCTGAATCAACGACACCGCCGCCGCAATACTCCCCAACGCACTCTCCGTCTGCAGCGCATCACTCACCGCCAGCTTCACCAACTCACCACTGCTCTGAATCTGCTGCACCGACGAATGCGCCGCCGCCCGCAACGCACTGACCAATCGCTCAATCTCCTCGGTCGACTGCTGCGTACGCCGCGCCAACGCACGCACCTCATCCGCCACCACCGCAAAACCCCTGCCCTGCTCCCCGGCGCGCGCCGCCTCGATCGCCGCGTTCAACGCCAACAGATTGGTCTGCTCGGCCACGCTCTTGATCACCCCCAGCACCGTGCCGATATTCTGAATCTCGGCACTCAGGCTCTCGATGCTGGAACTCGCCGACGTCGCCGAATCCGCCAACTGCTCGATCCGCGCCATGCTCTGCCGCACCACCCGCTGACCACTTTCGACCTTGCTGTCTGCGGTCTGCGCCGCCAACGCCGCTTCTTCGGCATTGCGCGCAACATCATGCACCGTCGCCGTCATCTGATTCATCGCGGTGGCAACCTGCTCGGTTTCCTCCTTCTGACTGCTGACCTCAAGATTGGTCTGCTCAGTCACTGCCGACAGCGATTGCGCCGAACTCGCCAACTGTTCGATACCCGCCTGCAACCCGCTGACAATCGTGCTCAACCCCGCGCCCATCTGCTGCATCGCCAGCATCAACTGGCCAATTTCATCACGACGCGTCACCGGCACCGTCGCACTCAAGTCCCCCGCCGCAATCTGCTGCGCCACCTGAATCACACTGCGCAACGGCGCAACGATCAACCGCGTGATCACCCACGCCGCAATCAACCCGACCAACAGCGCCAACGCCGACGACGCAATAATCAGCAGCGAATTCTTCTTCAGCTCAGCCTGCATCGCGCCGTCTTCAGCGACGTACGCCTGATTGACCCGTTCCACCACTTGCGCGGCCCGCTGATGCAATTGGCCGTAGACGGTTTTTTCCTGCGCCAGCAAACCGGTGTACTCCGCCAGCTTCTCGTTGAAACCGGCGATGTGCCCCGATACTTCATTGAGCACCGTCAGATAACCCTCGTCCTTGACCGTGGACTTCAGCGCCTCGGCCTGCGCCTGAGCTTGCGCAGCCTGCTCGATATTGCCTTTGTCGGCACCATCGGCATCGCCCTTGCGACTTTGATCCAGACGAACCCGTGCCTCGTTCATCGCCTGCAACATCAGCCGCGACACCTGACTGACCTGACTGGCTTGCTCGATGAATTGCGCACCGTCCTTGCCCTCGGACTCTTTCAAGGTATAGGCGCCGTCGTCCGCCAACCCGGCCTGCAACACATCGAGGTTATTGGCGACGCTGGACACCGACCAACTGGCCATCTCCAGTGCCAGATCCTTGGTCTGGGTCAGCGAAACAAATTCATCGAAGGCCTTGCGATAGGCCTCCAGCGATTGCACGACATCGTTCATCACCGGCACGTTGGCCGCTGATTGCGCCTTGAGCGCGTTGGCTTGAGCAATCAGTCCATCGACGCCTTCACGCAAGGCATCGGCGGTTTTCGGATTGCCGCGCAACGCATATTCCTGCTCCAGCAGCCGCACATCGAGCAGACCGCTATTGAGCGATGACATCTGTTTGAGCCCATCAAAACGCTGACTGATGGTTTGCAGAGACCAGACGCCAATCGCCGCGACCAACGCGGTCAACAGCAGCACCAGTGCAAATCCGATACCCAGTTTTTTTGCCATACCGAGGTTGGCAAAACGTCCTTGCACGGCCGAAATCATTGCGCTTAATCCCCTGCCAAAGTCTGTGAACGCAGAGTCGCAACGGCCAACAGGCAGCACAAGTCTCTGGCGTCGGAATAATGGCAAAAAGCTACGTCCGCGTCGTTTTCAGGACACTCGAGGTCGATCCGCACAAGTGTTGCGAAAAAACTGCCGCGCGCGCGGATCACAGGCATGCGCCACATTGATCCGCTGCCAGTCGCTGCTTTCGCCACTCGGACTGAACACACTGGACGCCGACAGCAACACACCACTGCGCTGAGCCTGGCGACACAACCGAACATCATCGGTCTGCGGGGCCCGCGCCCAAATGAACAATCCGCCCGTAGGCTTGCCGAACACCTCCCAATCGGCGTCTTCCAGCAACTGCAATGCGGCGGTGCGATCGGTATTCAGGCGCTGGCGCTGGCGCTGCACCAGTTTTCGATAAGCGCCGCTGGCCATGAGGCTTGCCACAACCGCCTCACTGAAGCTCGAGGCGCCCATGCTGCTGATCATCTTCACTTGCGCCAGACGGGCAATCACTTCAGGTTCGGCGAGGACGAAACCGACCCGTAATGAACTGCTCAGGGTTTTCGAAAAACTGCCGACGTAAATCACCCGTTCATCCAGCGCCGCCAGCCGAGTACCGTTGCCAGTGTGTAGGTCGGCGTAGACATCGTCTTCGATCAGGCGCACATCATGCAGCCTGCACAAGTACAAAACCTGCTGAGCCGCGGCCGCTGTCAGGCTGGTACCCGTGGGATTGTGGTGATGACTGTTGATGAACATCGCCACCGGGCGAAATTCACCCAGCAACCTTTCAAGCGCGTCGAGATCAGGCCCGGTCGGCGTGCGGCGCACCTCGATCATGTTCACTCCGTTCAAGCGCAGCAGATTGAACAGTGGCGCGTATCCGGGTGTTTCCACGACCACGCAATCTCCCGCTTGTAACAGCGTGCGGACGATCAAATCCAGTGCATGGCTGGCACCCGCCGTGGTGAGCAATTGCTCTGCAGGCGCATCGATATTGAATATTTTCAGGCGTTTGACGATCTGCTCGCGCAGCGCCGGAAGGCCTGCCGCGCTGCTGTAGTTGAACAGGCTGGCCATGTCCGTGCGGGCGACCTCGCGGATCGCATAGCTCAAGTCATCGGACTCGCGCCAGCTCTCGGGCAAGCCGCCGCTGCCCAGTTTCAGTCCGCCAGCAGCGCCGTAGAAGCCACTGCAACCAGCCTCGCCCTCGCCCTGTCCGCACAGCGTCTTGGGTGATGCGGCCACCATGAACCCCGTGCCTTGGCATGAAGCCAGAATCCCCTGCGCGACCAGCCGCTCGCAGGCCTCGGTCACACAGGACTGGCTGAGCAAGTTGCCCCGGGCAATTTGCCGAACCGAGGGCAAACGAGTGGCGGGCGCGACGCCACTCTGCGCGACCCACTCCGTCATTCCATCAACGATTTGCTGCACCACTGGCACCAATGCCTGTCGGTCGATTCTCAATTCCATGAGCGCACAAACTCCTGTCCGTTTTGCTGGCCGCAGTAAATCACAGCCGCCGTCAGGAGGCTGTGCGACAAAGCCGACAAAAGCGCTCGATCTAACTATTTGATACACATTGCTGGGCGAGGGAGCAGGTTCAGAACGCGGTCACTCCGCCATCTACTGCCAGCGAATGACCGGTGGTGAACGCCGCACCGTCGCTGCACAGGTACAACACCGCGCTGGCGATTTCCTCGACCTTGCCGATGCGGCCGACCGGGTGCATGGCGTTGGCAAACTCGCCTTTCTTCGGGTCGGCCTCGTAGGCGCGACGGAACATGTCGGTGTCGATCACCGCCGGGCACACGGCGTTGACGCGGATTTTCTTCTTGGCGTATTCGATGGCCGCCGATTTGGTCAGGCCGATCACTGCGTGTTTCGACGCCGCGTAGATGCTCATCTTCGGCGCTGCGCCAAGACCGGCCACCGACGCGGTGTTGACGATCGCCCCGCCGCCCTGCGCCAGCAGCAATGGCAACTGATACTTCATGCACAGCCAGACGCCTTTGACATTGACGCCGATGATCGCGTCGAACTCGTCCATCGAGCCCTCAGCCAGCTTGCCCTTCTCGATTTCGATCCCGGCATTGTTGAAGGCATAGTCGAGACGGCCGTAGGTATTGATCACCTCGTCCATCAGATTTTTCACTTCGCTCTCGACGGTCACGTTACAACGGACGAAGGTCGCTTCGCCGCCGGCTGTACGAATCAGCGCCACGGTGCCCTCGCCCCCTGCGGTATCCAGATCGGCGACCACCACTTTCAAGCCTTCGGCGGCGAATGCCTGGGCGGTCGCACGGCCGATGCCGTTGGCCGCGCCTGTGACTACGACAACCTGACCGGAAAACGTCATGCTCATTGTTATGTCCTCGAACGCATAGATGCAGGGGGAATGCTTAGCGTTGCAGCATAGCCACAGCGGTTGGCCGGGCGTCAGCACTATCCAGTGGCTGTTTAGGCACCCATGCGTTGCAGTGATAAAACCGGCCCGGTGATCATCACTGCACTGGATCGACGTGCATTCGCCGCATCAGCCAACCTTGCGGCATCGGCCATGAAGGTCTATCAACAAGGCTTCATTCCGTTCGAGTGCCTGCCATGACCAACCAGACCAATCGCCAGTTCCTACTCGCCAAACGCCCGGTGGGCGCAGCCACCCGCGAGACTTTCACCTATCAGGAAGTACCGGTCGGCGAGCCGGCGGCGGGCCAGATTCTGGTCAAGAACGAATACCTGTCCCTCGACCCGGCCATGCGTGGCTGGATGAATGAAGGCAAGTCCTACATCCCGCCGGTCGGCATCGGTGAGGTTATGCGCGCATTGGGCGTGGGAAAAGTCGTCGCCTCGAATAATCCGGGATTTGCCGTCGGCGACTACGTTAACGGTGCCATTGGCGTGCAGGATTATTTCCTTGGCGAGCCAAGAGGTTTCTACAAGGTCGACCCGAAACTGGCCCCGCTGCCGGTGTATCTGTCAGCGCTGGGCATGACCGGCATGACCGCCTATTTCGCTTTGCTGGATGTCGGCGCGCCGAAGGCTGGCGACACCGTGGTGTTGTCCGGCGCGGCCGGCGCGGTGGGCAGCATTGCCGGGCAGATCGCCAAGATCAAAGGTTGCCGCGTGGTGGGCATCGCCGGTGGCGCAGACAAGTGCAAATTCCTCATTGATGAGCTGGGTTTCGACGGCGCCATCGATTACAAAAACGAAGACGTGATCGCCGGGCTCAAACGCGAATGCCCGAAAGGCGTGGACGTATATTTCGATAACGTTGGCGGTGACATTCTCGACGCGGTATTGAGCCGACTGAACCTGAAAGCGCGGGTGGTGATTTGCGGCGCGATCAGCCAGTACAACAATAAAGAGGCGGTCAAAGGCCCGGCCAATTACCTGTCGCTGCTGGTTAACCGCGCGCGGATGGAAGGTTTTGTGGTGATGGACTACGCGGCGCAATACGCGAGCGCGGCGCAGGAAATGGCCGGCTGGATGGCCAAGGGGCAGCTCAAGAGCAAGGAAGATATCGTCGAAGGTCTGGAGACGTTTCCAGAGACGCTGATGAAATTGTTCAGCGGCGAGAACTTTGGCAAGTTGGTATTGAAGGTTTAAAGCAGAAGATCAAAAGATCGCAGCGTGCCGCAGCTCCTACAGGTGTTTACATAGCCCTGTAGGAGCTGCCGAAGGCTGCGATCTTTTAGGCGATTTCGGCTACAACCGAAGCCAGCGCCTGAGCCGGATCCGCCGCCTGGCTGATCGGACGGCCAATCACCAGATAGTCGGAACCGGCATCCAGCGCCTGACGCGGGGTCAGAATGCGGCGCTGATCGTCTTGCGCGCTGCCCGCAGGACGAATCCCCGGGGTTACCAGTTGCAGCGACGGGTGCGCGGTTTTCAGCGCCGTGGCTTCCAGCGCCGAGCACACCAGACCGTCCATGCCAGCCTTCTCGGCCAGTGCAGCCAGACGCAGCACTTGCTCTTGCGGCTCGATGTCCAGACCGATACCGGCCAAATCTTCTCGCTCCATCGAGGTCAGCACGGTCACGCCGATCAGCAATGGTTGCGGGCCCGTGCGCTTGTCGAGCACTTCACGGCAAGCAGCCATCATGCGCATACCGCCGGAGCAATGCACGTTGACCATCCACACACCCATCTCGGCAGCGGCTTTCACGGCCATCGCGGTGGTGTTGGGAATGTCGTGGAATTTCAGGTCGAGGAATACCTCAAAACCCTTGTCACGCAGGGTGCCGACGATTTCTGCGGCACAGCTGGTGAACAATTCCTTGCCCACTTTGACCCGGCACAGTTTCGGGTCCAACTGGTCGGCCAGCTTCAGTGCGGCGTCACGGGTGGGAAAATCCAGGGCGACGATGATAGGAGTCTGGCAGGCGGACATGAATGGGCTCTCAGGCAGGACGAAATCGGCGCGCATTGTAGCGGAACCGGCGGCGGCGCGGCACCCGATGATCGGTAAATCGTCGCGCCAACCGTGATCAGCATAGCGCTCGCTGCTATTGTGTCGACTCCGATACACAGCCGACACGCCAGCAACAAGCGCCCGCGCTAGCCTCGCCAGCCGCAACACGTCCTTACATCAGCACTTCCCGCCTCACGGCCGGACGCCTATGCTGAAACCACTACCTCGCAGCCCATCTTTGTGGTTGGCGGCCTACCTGGCAGACGAACAGCCTCATGCACAACACCCAAATGACCGCGACCGATGAGCCCAAAGACGATAAACGCTGGAGCATTCGCGCGCTGATCGTCGACGACGATGTGCCGATCCGCGAGCTAATGATCGACTACCTTGCGCGTTTCAACATCCACGCCAGCGGCGTGACCGATGGCGCGGCGATGCGTTTGGCGATGCAGGCCGAACATTTCGACGTGGTGGTGCTCGACCTGATGCTGCCCGGCGAAGACGGTTTGTCGCTGTGCCGCTGGCTGCGCAGCGAATCGGACATCCCGATCCTGATGCTCACCGCCCGTTGCGAGCCGACCGACCGCATCATCGGCCTCGAACTCGGCGCCGATGACTACATGGCCAAGCCGTTCGAACCGCGCGAACTGGTGGCGCGCATTCAGACGATTCTGCGCCGCGTGCGCGACGACCGTACCGAACAGCGTGCGAACATTCGCTTTGACAACTGGCGCCTGAACAGCGTCCTGCGCCAGTTGATCGCCGATGATGGCCTCGTGGTGCCGCTGTCCAACGCCGAATTCCGCTTGCTCTGGGTGTTTATCGAACGCCCGCGCAGAGTGCTCAGCCGCGAACAATTGCTCGACGCCGCGCGCGGTCGCTCGATCGAAGCGTTCGACCGCAGCATCGATTTGCTGGTGTCGCGCCTGCGACAAAAACTCGGCGACGATCCGAAAGCCCCGCAGTTGATCAAAACCGTGCGCGGTGAGGGTTACCTGTTCGACGCGCGGGACATCGGCTGATGCGAGCGCGCTTCGACACGCTGTTCGGCCGCCTGTTTGGCATGCTGTTCGTGGCGATTGTCCTGGCGCACTTGCTGGCGTTTGCCTGGTTCCACCACTACGGCCCGCCGCCTCCGCCGCCACCGCCGGAATTTTCCGAGGGCGTCGACGGCCAGCGTCCGCCGATGGATCCGCGCTTCGAACCGCGTCCACCGCGCCCATGGTTTGGCGGGCCGTTGGTGCCGCTGACGTTTCAGTTCATCTCGCTGATGATCGCCGCATGGTACGGCGCCAAACTGCTGACCCGACCGATCCAGCGCCTGAGCGACGCCGCCGAACGCCTCAGCGAAAACCTCGACAGCCCGCCGCTCGACGAATCCGGCCCGAAAGAAGCCCGGCAAGCGGCGCACACCTTCAACCTGATGCAACAGCGCATCCGCGAACAGGTGCAGCAACGCGCGCGCATGCTCGGCGCCGTTTCCCACGACCTGCGCACGCCGCTGTCACGCCTGAAACTGCGCCTGGAAAACATCAGCGATGAAAAGCTGCAAGGCCAGATGCGTCAGGATCTCGACGACATGATCGGCATGCTCGACGCCACCCTCACCTACCTGCACGAACAGCGCACCAGCGAAGCCTTGCAGTTGATGGACGTGCAGGCGCTGGTCGAATCGTTGTGCGAAAACGCCGAGGATCAGGGCGCCGACGTGCAGGTCAACGGTCATTGCGCACCGCTGCCGGTGCAACCGATGGCGCTGCGCTCGTGCCTCAACAACCTGATGAACAACGCGTTGCGCTATGCCGGGCAGGCGCGGATCGAACTGCAGGATCAGCGTGAACAACTGCTGATTCACGTGATCGACCACGGCCCGGGCATCGCTGCCGACAAACGTGAAGCGGTGTTTGAACCGTTCTACCGACTGGAAGGCTCACGCAACCGCAACTCCGGCGGCGTCGGCCTCGGCATGACCATCGCCCGCGAAGCCGCGCAGCGTCTGGGCGGACAGCTGAATCTGGAAGAAACCCCGGGCGGCGGCCTCACCGCCATCATCCGCCTGCCCCGCCCCTAAAACACCACCATCCCCTTGTGGGAGCGGGCTTGCTCGCGAATGCGGTGGGTCAGTCAAATCATTGCTGGCTGACACGCCGCTTTCG